>JBIKJX010000046.1:0-9438 GCA_044360785.1 Limnohabitans sp. | reverse complement strand
GGTCAATGTTTTGCGTGGCTACGCCATGGGTTGTGAAAGTGAAGCCCATCTCGGGCCAAGCGTTTTGACTGTTGAATTCAGACAGTCTCAGACCATCCTGATCTCTCCCCCCTTGATGCAAATGCGTATTGGCGCAATGACGGATGAGCTGGAGGCACAGGTTTTGGTGTTCGAGGCTGAGTTGAAGACTGTCGGCTTGGGTTTGCCACCATTGCTGCCAGCGAACAGCAGTTTCGGGGGAAACTAAATGCGCTTCTTGAAGCAGGGGCCAGCCTTCTTTGAGCTGCCATTCGAAAATATCGTGCAACAAGGTGCCGTAGGCGCTGCCTGCGGGGAATGCGTTGTACAGGGGCTGATTGGTATCTGTATTGGCAGCCATATCAACAAGCGTTAAGTCGGCAGACTGGTCAACCAGGTTGTCAATTTGGGAATCCAACCAACGTGCTTCTCGCGCCAACCCAGAATCTGACGATGGCAGATGCGTATCAGATAAATTGCGGGTCAGTGCGCTGAAACTGGCTGTCCAGCCAGACCGTTCTAGTGTGCGTGTTGGCTTACGTGCAGCGGTGGGTGCCTCTGATTGCACCTCTTGTTGGGGCACAAAATTTTCGTCATTGGCTTCAGGCGCAGACACAACAACAATGTCTTCACAGTGGTTCCAAATTTGCAATTTTTCTTTCAAATCATGCGCATCTTTGCGGCCCAGTAAAACGCTGATGGCACTTTGCGCTTGTGCTTCTTTGGCCTTGAAGTCGTCTTTGCGCTTTGCAACGCCCATCCACATGGCTTGCTGTGCACGAGTCAGCGCTACATACAACAGACGAATGTCTTCTTGCAGACGCTCTTCGGCCGTTCTGAGTGAATCGTCCTTGTCCTCTCTGAAGTTGGACACGAAGGGCAAAAATACCAATGGATACTGAAGACCTTTGGCTTTGTGGAAGGTAATGACCTGAACCAACTGGGCATCTGTTTCAAGGCGCATCTGCGCAGACTCGCCCTGCGCCTGTGGATTGGCCAAATGATCGGTTAAGAATCGAAGTAAAGCCGTCTCACCTTGCAAGCTCAGGCTGGCTGTTTGCAACAGTTCGCCCAAATGCAAGAGATTGGTCAAACGTCTTTCGGCGTGATCGCCTTCTGCCTGCATCCGCTGACCAATGCCTTGCTCGTGAACCATTTTGTAGAGCATCGGTAAAAAACCTTGACGCTGCCAAGTGACATGCCAAGCGTTGAAGCGCTCAACCCAAATGTCCCATGCATCTTCACTGTTAAATATTTGTTCAATTTCAGTCAGACTTAGACACAGGGTTCGAGTGGTCAGCGCAGCACGCAACAACTTGGCATTGCGGGCTTGCAAAACGGCTTCCATGATGCAGGCCAAGTCGAGTGCTTCGCGTGTCTCATAGACACTGTCACGGTCGGACAGGTAAACGCTTCGAACGCCACGCTTTTCCAAGGCCTGCCGAATTTTTTTAGCTTCATTGCCATCTCGGACCAACACGGCCATTTGCCCGGGTTGGGCAACTTGCGCATTCAACAAACTGACCATTTGCGTTGCGCAAACTTGGGCCATCTCATGGGTGTATTGTGTGCCACTGAGTGGCTTGTCTGCATTCAAATGCCAAACCGTGAGCGCTGGCACTTTTTGACCCTGGCTGGTCACTAGGCATTGCGACTTCGCCGGCTGCGGCGTTTGAACGTATTCAAAGGGCACTTCACCAAATGGGGCCTGCGCTGAACCAAAAAGGTGGTTTACCGCATTGACCACCTCCTGACTAGATCGAAAATTTTCTGTCAGTGTCCAAATCGATTCGGCTGAGTGGCGGGCATTCAAATAAGTTTGAAGATCCGCTCCTCGGAAGCTGTAGATGGCCTGTTTGGGATCGCCAATCATCAAGAATGCGCTAGCTTGCTTGTCTTGAATGTTGGGGGCAGGCGCATCGACTTGATAAATTTGAGACAAGGACTCGTACTGCCACGGATCGGTGTCTTGAAATTCGTCTACCAGGGCCACAGGAAATTGAGCTCGAATCATGGCCGGCAATCGACTGCCCGGGACATGAATGGCGGCATGCAAGCGTTGCAACAAATCTGAAAAATCAAAACTGGCTAAATTCTTCTTTTGTTCCAAGTAAGCACGCCCTACTTTGGCTGCCGCATGCTTGAGTAAATCTTCACCGACATTAGGCTCAGTTTCTAATGCAGCCACCCATTGACCGATGGCCGTCCATACGCCGTTTGCGTCGTCAATGGGCTTGGCATCTTTCTTTAAACTGGCGTTGAGCTTTTCATATGTGAATTTTTGAAGTGTGTCGATATCGGCTTCTTCACCAGCGGCCCACTCAGACAAATGCGAAAGAAAGTAGGCATGTTTTTTAGCGACGTAAATATTACCTTTAAGGTCTTTTTCGAGTGCCTTGCTCAATTGCGCTAATGCAGTTTGCAAGTGATCGGCCAGCAACTGCCTAGCAGCCATCTCCAATTGGGTGCAAGCTTCTTGCCAAAGCGCCCATGCATTCAAACAGGCTTGCGGGTCTGGGTCTGATGAAGCATCTGGAAAACCGCCTGGCGTTTTTTCAAACTTCTGCCAAAGCGATTGGATGTTTTTTAAAAGCATCTCGGGTGTTGAACCCAAGGCATTCAAAGCGCCCAACTGTTTGGCCTCTAATGGGTACACATTTGCACGCCAATAGTCTTTGGTCAATTTCAGTTTCAAGGCTGGTGCATCGTCGAGTCGCTTTTGATCAAACAAACTTTGACTGTCGAAGGCATGCTGGCGAAGCATGCGACTCGACCAGCTGTGAATGGTGTAGATGGCGGCTTCGTCCATCCACTGTGCCGCCTCTTCTAATCGAGCAGCGTGCGCCATGCTGTTTGCAGTACCCAGCGTGGCTTGTAGACTCAGCAGGAAATCATCTGTGTCGTCATGCTGCCCTCTAAAAAATTGCGCAGCTTGTGTCAGGCGAGCCCTGATGCGGTCTCTAAGTTCGGCCGTGGCTGCCTCTGTGAAGGTCATGACCAAAATTTGAGGCGGCATCAAACTCTGACCGTTCCAGCCATGACCCAAAATGAGACGGACATACAAAGCTGCCAAAGTCCAAGTTTTGCCGGTCCCTGCGCTGGCCTCAATGAGTTGAACACCTTGCAATGGCAAGGTGAGAACATCGAGCTTTTGGGTGGTCAACGGGCTCATACAGGGGCCCCCGCCATGACCGCCGTTGCAATTAAATCGGCATAGAGCACAGAAGCCCATTCTGGCAAGCCTGTTCGCAGCGGATCGAAGTTTTCAAAGGATCGCTGGACATACAAAGACCGCCCAAAGTCGGTATCGTCAGTGAAACTGTCGGCGAAAGCTTTACTGGCTTTTTCTAAGGCTTGCTCTGTGACTGAATGAATCTCAAGCTCTTTGTCCGACTGCATCAATTTGTTTTGCTCTGTGACAAATGCCAATCCAGCCTTGAAGGTGACGGGCAATGGTCGCATCCATGCTTGTGTGTAAGTTGTAATCCATTGGGACAGCAATTGCTGGGCATGCTCAGCTTGGATGGCTGGTAGTAACGCAACGCCATCGAGTCCAACAGCCACCGATTGAACAGACCATCCTGCCGCGCACAGAAGCACATGCTTGGGCCATAGGTTCATCAAGATATCGGGGCGCGCTGTCTGCTGGTCTTTTTTGCCAGTTGCAACTGCGCCAGGTCGAACAGTGAGTTGCAGGAAATCGTTCGGGCCTTGCCGCAAACCTTCAATTTCTGCACTGATACAGACATGCCCCCAGGGCATGCCAACAGTGTGCTGAATGGATTGTGTGGGCAATTCGGTGGCATAGCGTTCTAAAGAAGCTGAAGCACGATCTTTGACACGGAGCGCAGCCTCGTACTGTTGCTTGAGCAAACTTTGCCCGGCCGCACCCATTGGCAACTGCCCCATCAACTTTTCAGCCTCGAGTTGTTGCTCGATGTGTGTGGCTTCTAAAAGAGAGCGTCCCAATACATAGCGATCTAAGCCCGTTAGCGCAAAATTTTCATCGTCTTGTAAGGCTTCTTCTGGGCCATTCAACTGCACGCCCAATCGGCTTCGCCAATACACCTCAACGGGTTGCTTGAGAAGGCGTTCACATTCCTTGAGTGACAACTCTGAGATTAAAGGCGTATTGCTTTCGGATGGAAGATTGGCATCTTGTGAAGATGAAATGACAGGGCCCTGCTGCGTTTTTTCCCAATCATCAGCGTAGGTAAAAAATGGCGCATTGGGTTTGAAATATTGCGCAGAAAATGCTTGCAAGGGTTGCAACACCGCTTGTGTTTCTGGTGAAAATCTGGCTTGAAGATAGTCGCGCAATTGGGACACCAGCACCGAGGGGGGCATGGCTTGGTTGTCGGTGCTGCGTCGTCCTTGCCAGCTGATGTAGAGCTTTTCGCGTGCAGACAAAAAAGCTTCCAAGAACAAATAGCGATCGTCTTCACGTCTAGAGCGGTCACCTGCACGCCAGTGATCGGTCATCAAATCAAAATCGCGCGGTGTGCTTTGTCGCGGATATGCGCCATCGTTCATGCCCAGCAAACAAACCGCCTTGAACGGGATGGCACGCATGGGCATCAGGGTGGAAAATTGAACACCACCGCCAAAAAACCTTTGCTGTAAGCCCGCATTTTCAAGGGCCGACAGCCAATGTTCACGCACCACGGTGAGTGGCAAAGCCTCAGACAAACCCGCTTGGTCACAACGCAATTGCCATTGCGTCAGTTCTTGTTTCAATCGCAACAACATGCGCTCGTCGGCTTCGTTCTTGGCTTCAAAAAATCTGACCATGAGGTCATGCATCACAACAGACCATTCTGTGGGCGTGTGCGCAGCATTCAACTGCCGAAGGCTGATGGCCACCGCATCAATCCAAGTGGCCAAATGACCCACCTTCAGCGCAGCCAAACCCGCTACTTGCGGCAAAGGCATCACACCCTGCCACGGGGCATTGCCTTCAGCCTGCCCAGCTGCATAGCCCAATAGCAAACGCTCTAGACCATAAGCCCAAGTGTTTTGTTGCGAATGGGGCATGTCAGTCGGGATGCCCCACTTTTGTCGATGTGCAGGGTCTAGACCCCAACGCACTGCCGCCGCTTGCAGCCAATTTTTCAGGCTCTGAACATCGGCTTCGTCCATTTGAAACTTGTCACGCACGGCAGAGACTTCGAACAAGCTGAGCCACTCTGACAAAGTGACCCGCGCCTCAGGCAAGTTGAGCAAAAACTCGAGAGCTTGGACCAGCGGCACTTGCCGCGGGGTGGTGTCGGCCACAGAAAATGGAATGTGCCTTGGATGCTGGGGCGCAAAACGGCCAAACACGGCATGGATGTGCGACGCAAACGAAGCCATGTCAGGAACCATGACCATGACATCGGTTGGCTTCATAGAGGGATTGTGGTCGAACCAATCCCAAAGGCGATCGTGCAAAATTTCAACTTCACGCAGGGGTGAATGCGCCTGTACCATTTGAATACTGCCATCGTCAGGCACTGGCTCTGGCACATTGGGCAAGCTATTCAAGTTGAGAATGTCAGATTGAATTTTTTGAAGTCTTGTAGGCTCTGAATTTTCAAATGGCTCTGCGGGATCTACAAAAAAGCTTTGCTTGCTCATGAAGCTTAAAGCTTTTTCAGGTTGGTCAAAGCGCTCTAGCGCATGCAAGTAATCACGACCTTGCTGCCCCCAAGATGCCAGCAACGAATGCTTTTGCGCCACCAGGTCCATGTCATGGCCCCAATATTCTTGGCAGGGGTTTTGCACCATGAGAATGACTTGTGACCATCGCCCTAAAGCGGACAAAGCCTCAACCACTTGCATGGGCAAATTGGAGATACCAAACACCACAATGCGCGGCGGCAAACCTGCGGGTTGACTGGTGCTAGTCTGACTCAACTTGTGCATGAACAGGTCATGTACTTCTGCACGCGATTGACATTGGGTGGCTAACTCAGGACGTTGAGTTTGCAAAACATCTTTTTGCAAGAGTTGCCACAGCTGGGCTTGCCAAAGTTGATCGGGCGCCAAGGCTGTGCGTTGGCCTTGGTGGTTCAATACAAATTGCCCTTTGGCCCAATCACTGAGCCAATCGGCGCGGTAACTTTGATAGCCGTCAAAAACATCGGCCACTTGTTGCGCCAGCTGATAGCGTTGTCGACCTAAAGTATCTTGGTTGACATAAGCTAACAAGGGTTCGACTTGGTATGTCTTGGCAAACTCAGGCAACAGACGCCAAAGCCGCCAGGTGAGGGCTTGCTTGTCAAAGGGCATGGCTGCAGGCACCACACCTTGACCTAAAAACAAACGGTACATGCGCCAAACAAAACTGGAGGGCAGTTCAATGTGAGTGGCGGCACAAATGCCCATGGCACTGTCATCTGCCAAGGCAATTTCGAGCCAGTGCTTCATGCCATTGCTTTGAACCAAGAAGGTTTCAGGCACCAAGGGGGGCAAGGGGTTGTTGTGAAGCAAGCCTACCGTGAGATCGCGCAGGTCTTCCAAGCGGTTGCCATGAAAAACCATGAATCCTGGTTGAAAAGCGTTGGCCATGAATGTGAAGCTGGGTCTGCCGGTAAATCTTGTCTGAATTATGGGCTCAGCGCAGGCTCAAGATACGAGCCTCTTCACAAAAATCTGTTGAGAACACGTTGAAATTCATCTGCCGAGACGGGCTTGATCAAAAAGTCTTGCATGCCAGCAGCTTGCGCCATGGCCCGGTCTTGATCCAGTACGTGAGCCGTCATGGCCACGATGGGTGTCATTTTGAGCGCTTCTGTGATTTCGATCTTCCGAATTTCATAGGTGGCTGAAATGCCATCCATGCCTGGCATTTGCAAGTCCATCAAGATCAAATCGTAACTGTCCGATCGGACTTTTTGAATGGCTATTTCACCGTTGGCAGCGATTTCAACTGTGCAGCCCAATTTTTGCAATGTCCACTGTGCCAGTTGCTGATTCATAGGGGTGTCTTCCACCACCAAAATTTTGCCGATATGTTTTTGACTGGGGACGGCTAATGCTGATATTTGCTCACCGACTTCATCGCGTTTGGTCATTTCAAGAAGCGTATTCAGCAATTCTTGTGCGGTCACTGGTTTGTACAAATTGGCAACACGCACGCCTAAAGTTCTGGCCAATGCGCACAGGTTTTGCACGTCATGATTCAAACCAAAATCTGACAAAACGACCCAGTTCATTTTTTTCCAACGCGTACTGTCTTGTGCCAACAAATAGGCAGACTCAACAAAGGCCAACATGCTGTGATCAATGACCCACAAAGTTTGGCGATTGATTTCCTGATGGAGCCATGCTTCCAAACTTTGTTGCAAAGTTGCTGGCGTGACCACCTCTTGGGGATTGATTTGTTGCGCGGACAATAAATTTCTGAGAATTTCTCTTGCAAAGGGGTTGGACTCGACCAACCACACATCCACTGAATTTGAAATTGCGCTGAAATTTTTTCGCGACACAACGTCGTCAAGCAAGCCTGATTCATTGGTAAGTTGTTCAGATGGCGGGGTTGAATCAAATTGGGCTGTAAAGGTAAAAACACTGCCCCCTTCGGTAAGGGCCGCCACACTGATCTCACCCTGCATCAATTTGACCAAATTCTTGGCAATTGAAAGTCCCAAACCACTGCCACCATACTTCCGATTGACAGACGCATCGGCCTGACTGAAGGGCGAAAAAATCATCTGCATTTTTTCTGGCGATATGCCAATGCCTGTATCGCTCACTTCAAAGGCGCATCTGACAGTGGCACTGTCTGAGTTCAATTTTTTGACATAGAGCTTGACCCAACCTGCATCACTGAATTTGAGGGCATTGCCCAACAGATTTTGAAGCACCTGTCCTAAGCGCAGAGGGTCGCCCATGACATGTTGCGGCACGTCAGGTTCAATGACCAAATAAAGGTCAATTTTTTTCTGCTCAGCCTGGAATGCGAACCCCTTCAGCGCTTGTTGACAAGCCGTATGAAGGTCAAAGGAAGTCCGGTCTAAGGTGAGTCTGTTGGCACCAAGTCGAGTGAAATCTAGAATATCGTCAATCAGTCGAAGCAAACTTTTGGACGCTGTGCGCGACATTTCCAAATAGCCTTTTTGCTCTGGACTCAAAGGGGTTCCCAATGCCAATTCAGTCATGCCAACCATGCTGTTGATGGGGGTTCTAATTTCATGACTCATCTGTGCCAAAAATGAAGACTTGGCTTGATTTGCCGCTTCTGCCGCATTCAAAGCGGCCGACATGGCCAATCGATCGTCTTCCCTGCGCAACCAAATGTTGGCAATTTGTCGGGTCAGCAAAAAGGTTGCCAACAACATCAGCAGCGACATGCCAATGATGCCCTTGGACGACAGCCACCATTCCCATTCGACCTGGCTTCGAGAAACGGCCACAGCCACTGTCACAGGCAAGCTGGCAGAAGTTCTGAAGTGGACTTCTAGCTTTTCAAATTTTTGATGAATGTCCTGTTGCTTACCAAGGTAACGGCCAAATTCTTGGTTGTTGGCCACCGCTTGAACAGCAGGCATGTCTGCAAAAAGCTGATCATTTGGAAACCATCTCTCTGAACTACTGGCCAAGATGCGGCCAGCGTAATCAAACACATAAACCGCATCACAAGCCTCATTGACTGATTCAGCAAACCCATTGATCAAATCGCCAGGATTAATCAATACCAACCATCGAACGGCTTGACCATCGGCCCTTTGCATGCGCAATGAAAGCGGTAAAACTGCGATGTCTGTTAGACCCACATTGCCTTGATTTAAATCTAATAAATTGCGTGCGGGTTGCCACCGCCCTGCCGCCAAGTCTTTGCCCACATCGCGTTCGAGGCCAAGACTTTTCCAATCAATCGTCTGATTGACAACACCTTCTTCGGAGCTTGCCAAGACCACACCACTTTCTGAAACCATGGACATGGAGCGGATAAAGCTTGAATTTTCAATGACAGATTTGAGTTTCTCTTGGGACGTTAAAGAGTTCTCTGACAATTGATTGGCCACCGTCATAAGAGACGTGGTGGACTCTAAGGTTCGGGTGACGTGGTTAAACAGAATGCGGGTGAGTAACTCGCCTCGCGCTTGCTCACGGTCCATTGTGGCCTGTCTGTCTTGCCACAAATAGGTGGAGGCCACCAGCACAATGAACACTGCAACCGCTGACCCAAAGCGATAGACACCCAAGGCAGCGGGTGTCGCATTTTGGGCTTGCAAATTTTTCAATGGACTCTCTTACAAGTTGAAGAATTACTTCAAGACCACAATGGGCTCGAGGTTGAATTGCTTGGCGAATCGCAGAAGACGTCCGTCTCTTTTGATTTGATTTAAAAATACGTCCACGCGCGACTGCAAACTGGTGTCACCTTTGGCAAACGCGTAGGCATATTCTGTGGTGGGCATCGAACTGGGTGCAGGA
>JBIKJX010000391.1:0-2510 GCA_044360785.1 Limnohabitans sp. | reverse complement strand
CCAACTGTGCGTTCAAGTAGTCAAGAGGTAAACCCAAAAGTCCAGGCACATTGGGTTGGATGCCTGTGAGTTGTGTGCCATGGCAGCTGCTACAAGCGGGTACTTGTCGTGTACTGTCGCCCTCTAAAGCCAATTTTTTACCGTCTGACAAAATGCGCTGAGAGACGCGCTCGGAAGGCCTGGCGGCCGGCGGATAGGGTAACTTCAGATTGGAGAAATACGCTGCCATTTCCAGCAGATAGGCGTCCGATAAGGGGTCGACCAAGCGCGTCATCAGGTTGTAGTGACGACGGCCTTCTTGAAAATTTTTGAGTTGATTGAACAAGTAGCCTGAAGGCTTGCCAGCCAGTCTAGGGTAATACCCATCGGGCCCTGCCTGACCTTGTTCGCCATGGCAAGCCGTGCAAGCGCGAGTCCGTTCGGCCATGTCGTCTTTGAAAGCAATGCCTTGGCTGAATGCAGTTTGCGTCAACAGCAAGAAGAAACAAGTACCAAACAAAGAAAAGCCTTTGATGAGCTTTTTGTAAATGGTTAATGAAGTCTTGAAGTGCATGCTAAAAATAGGGCCTAAAAAACAGGCTTTTGACGAAGGAATCACACCCCGATCATCCTTGATTCCCAGTTCAGGCGACAATATAGGGTTTTGAGACTCTAACATTGACCGATATGTCTGACTTTGAAGTTCGTTTTGCCACTAAAAAAGAAGCCGCCGAAGTGGCCAATCTTCACCTGATTGCCAGCCGCGCAGCCTATGCCGGTCAAGTGCCTGAAGCCCATTGGGATGCCACGCCCATGGCAAAAAGGGTTTCTTATTGGAAAGAGGCCATTGAATATGGTGAGCCCCAAGTCATGGTGGCCATTGAGGGTGGCAGCATTGTGGGTTTTGTAGGGTTCGATCGATCGCGCGACCCCAAGTCAAAGAACACCACGGGTGAAATTTGGGCCATTTATGCCGACCCCGATCGCTTGGGTGAAGGCGTTGGCTTGGCATTGTGGGATGCCGCCAGAGAAGGCTTGTTAGAAGAAGATTGCACCGATGTCACCATTTGGGTTCCGCTGTTGAACGAAAGAACTGTGCGCTTTCACGAATTGGCAGGATTCAAGCGCGAGATGAACACCGCGCGCACAGTGCCCTTTGGCTCTGTGAAAGTAGAAGAAGTGCGGATGAAGCGTTCATTGGCTTAAGCAACGCATTGAATGAGAATTTTATTGGCCCCTATGGAAGGGCTGTTGGACCACAGCCTGCGTGACACGCTCACCCGTGTGGGTGGCATTGACATGTGTGTGTCTGAGTTCATTCGTGTGACCGATGCGGTCTTGCCGAAGCGCGCTTTTTTCAGGGTGGTTCCAGAATTACTCAACGCGGGTAAAACAGTGGCCGGCGTGCCAGTGAAAGCGCAGCTACTGGGTTCAGATCCGCAAGTTTTGGCTGAGAATGCGGCACGATTGGCCAAACTCAATCCTGCAGGCATTGATCTGAATTTTGGATGTCCTGCAAAAACAGTCAACCGACATCGGGGTGGCGCAGTGTTGCTGGATGAACCGGAGTTGATTGGCCAAATTGTGTCTGCGGTTCGGCGTGCAGTGCCACCGCATGTGCCTGTTTCGGCCAAGATGCGTTTGGGTTTTAACGACGATTTGCGTGCTGAAGATTGCGCGCAGGCCATTGAAGGAGCAGGGGCTGACGAATTGGTGGTTCATGGGCGTACCAGAGCCCATGGTTACAAACCGCCGGCTTATTGGGAGCGAATTGCAGATGTTCGCCAAAGTGTGAAACTGCCCATGGTGGCCAACGGTGAAATTTGGACAGTAGCCGATGCCATTCGCTGTCGTGAAGTGACAGGTTGCCAAGATTTGATGATTGGCCGGGGCATGATCAACAATCCTGGATTGGCCTTGGAAATTAAGTTTCATGATGCTCAAGCCAAGGGCCTGAACTTGGATGGCATGGCCAAGTCATTTTCGTGGGAACAACTGTGGCCCTTGCTCAGTGTCTTTTGGCAGCGAATGAGTTTGCATGTGGCACCTCGCCACCGCTCGGGGCGCTTAAAGCAATGGCTCAATTATTTGCGCCGTCACTATCCTGAAGCGCAGCAAGCGTTTGAGTCACTTCGCTTGATACACGATCCGCAGATCTTGGCCGCATGGTTAACGCAACCTGTCTTCAAGCCTGCCCAGACAAATGCGCATTCACTTCCGCCAGTAAATGGTTCAAGTTGACCAACAAACTTCTGCTGGTCTGCAAGGCCACAAGTCGATCTTCTGGGCTTTCAGAATTTTTGCAAAGTGACTCGGTCTGTTTGATGTCGGCGATGAGCGCATCGGTGCAAAAAACAGGTGCAAAGCCTTTCAGTTGGTGAAGAAGTTTTTGGATCGAACCCATGTTTTGCGCTTCAATGGCTTGTGCCAATTGCTGTATTTCTGATTCCAAGGTGCTTTGCAGCGTCACCAGAAGTTGTTGCGCGCTGGCGGCATCACCCAAATACTGAATGGCTTTGGTCATGGATAAA
>JBIKJX010000390.1:0-2515 GCA_044360785.1 Limnohabitans sp. | reverse complement strand
AGGAAAGTAGGGGTTCCGCCGCCAAGATGCAATTGGCTGACGGCCTGCCCTATTCCGATTGCAGCTGTGTACAAATCGATTTCTTTGGCCAAATAGCGCAAGTAAGGTGCCGCTTTTTCGTGGTGCTTGGTGATGATTTTGTTACAGGCACAGTAGTAACAAAGTGACTCACAAAAAGGAATGTGAACATAAATAGACAATGGCCTGTTCTTTTGCCCCATCACTTGATGGCGCAATTCCAGCGCTTGAAGCAGATCGGTTTGAGAAAAAGCTTCTACAAAACGGTCTGCTGTTGGGTACGAGGTGTAACGGGGCCCTGGTACATCAAAGCGGGTCAGTAAGTCTGGCGTCAAAAAGGACATGCGAAAATTCCAAAGACTGTCTAATTTTTAGGTTTTGATTAATGTGCCTTCGCGGCAGTCGCTTAAACTTGACCTAAATCAAATTTTTGTGAATCAATGCCTCAAAAAGAGTTTTAGAAAAGCTTGCGATGAATCAAACCCGCCAAGTAGGTATAAGCTAATGACTTGACTTGTCGCAATGTCAATTTTCTAAATCGAGAACGCCATGAAACCCGAAACCATCAAAGTCGCATGCTCTAACTGCAACTTACGCGAACTCTGCATGCCCATGGGCCTGTCTGAAAATGACCTAGAACGTTTGGATGAGGTTGTTGCCACCCGCCGCAAAATTAAACGGGGCAGCACACTGTTTAGCAATGGCGATAAATTCACATCGCTGTACGCCATTCGCACAGGCTTTTTCAAAACTTGCCTAGCCTCTGAAGATGGCCGAGACCAAGTGACTGGGTTTCAAATGGCCGGTGAAATTATTGGTTTGGATGGCATCGTTAACGATCAACACACGTGCGACGCTGTTGCTTTAGAAGACGCAGAAGTTTGCGTCATGCCATTCGACCGCATTGAAGAAATTTCACGCGAAGTCACGGCCCTGCAACACCATGTGCACAAAATCATGAGCCGAGAAATTGTGCGTGAACATGGCGTCATGCTGCTGCTAGGGAGCATGCGTGCCGAAGAACGATTGGCTGCATTCTTATTGAACTTGGTACAGCGTCTGCACTCTCGCGGATTCTCTCAATCTGAATTGATATTGCGCATGACCCGCGAAGAAATCGGCAGCTACCTGGGGCTCAAACTCGAGACTGTCAGTCGCACTTTTTCCAAATTTGTAGACGATGGCATCGTGGAAGTGAAACAGCGTCACGTCAAAATTCTAGATCCTGAAGCACTGCAAAGAATGGTGAATTCTCAGCCTCAGTGCCATTGAGACTGAAACCATTGACGCTCTAACAGCAGCCACCACCACTTGAGTCTTTCACCCCCTGAGTGCAATTAGGGGGGCGTTGGTCGACAGATACTGGGCAACGGTTTACTTCAAAAGGCGACATCGACAGCAAGGTTGTCAGACTGCTGGACACAATGGTCAACGCCCAGAAGACAAAAAACGACACTGTGTACACGCCTTGTCTTGACAACGGCATTTGCTGCCCAAACCACTGCATGTCGTCCGGATCGAACATGCCAAACACCACCAACTCAATCAAACCCGCCACCAAAAAGGCAGGCCAAATAATCCACATTAGTCTTTGAGCCAGCATGTTTCTCTCCCAAGAGGAATTTGTTACATCAAAATGAAATTCTGATCGTTAGCGTTTTGGAACCGGAACTTGCCCCGTGGCTGCATGATTGCGCGCCTGAATGGCAGGTGCCATGGCTGCATCCATCTGGCTTTGGTTTTGAATGGCATGCCTCGGATTGAGAGCTTCTGTTGGCAACACAGGATCGGGAATGGTGATTGCCAAATAAAGTGTGATGAAAGCGGCAACAACCACCAAGGCAGGACCTGCAATGATCATCCAAACCATGCCAAAAGACCACCAAGGTTTAGTATTGATTTTGTCTAAATGAGAAAAGGTATTTGTACGCATCATTGATTCTTTCTTCTTTCTCGATATCGCGTTGGTGATGTTTAGCGCGGCATTAAAAACACAGATTTTTCTTCTAATTTTTCGTGAACAGATTCATCGCCGTTAGCAGTCGCTATGCTGAATCGCACGGGATAGGACCCTGGCATGGCTGAATCGTATGGCACTTGAAGTCGAACAGAGACCCAACGGGATTGGGTTGATTCCACAACCAAATCTTCTGAATCTGTCAGGACTTTTAAATCGTACATTCCTTCTGCCGTCACTTTGAAATGCTGTCTTTTTTCGGCAGCGTTCATAATTTGTAAGCGATAAACGTTTTCAATCAAGCCACCACTGACAATCCGCGCCAATGAGGCACGATCGCGAACAACATCGACTTTGAACGATGTTCGGTTCAACAAACTGCCTAATAACAAGGCAATGACCAACAACAAGATACCGGTATAAATGAGAACCCGGGGTCGGAAGACATGCCTTAAGGTTTGCGCGGTAGTCCAATGATTCTGTATCGCATGCTGGGTGGAATACTTCACCAAACCACGGGGATAGCCAAGTTTGTCCATC
>JBIKJX010000389.1:0-2528 GCA_044360785.1 Limnohabitans sp. | reverse complement strand
AGCGCAGTGGTGAGATTGATCCGCTGCACTTCACCGCCACTCAGAGTACGGCTTTGGCGGTCTAGCGTGAGGTAGCCAATGCCAACATCGCACAGGTATTTGAGGCGGTTGGTAATTTCTTCCAAGAGCAGCTTGAGGGCTTGAGCTTCGCCGTCTTTGCTGTTTTCTAAAACGGCCGCAGCTGACATGCGATCGAAAAAGTTTCTGAGCTTATCAATGGGCATGATCATGAGGTCATGCAGGCTCAGACCCGGTAAGGCTTCGAGTTGTTTTCTTGACCATTTCACGCCTTTGGGCATGAAGCGTTTTTCGGGTGGCAATGTCGCGTTGGCATCTTCTGCGCTACCAATGCGCCAAATCAGGCTGTCTGTTTTAAGCCTTGCGCCGCCGCAATCGCCACATTCGGTGTAGCTGCGGTATTTGGACAAGAGCACGCGAATGTGCATTTTGTAGGCTTTGCTTTCCAAGTAAGCAAAGAAGCGATGCACCCCGTACCACTGCTGGTTCCATTTGCCATTCCAGTTGGGCGAACCTTCAATCACCCACTGCTGCTGTTCTTTGGTGAGTTTGAACCAAGGCGTGTCCCGCGGAATGCCAGCAGCCTCGGCGTGGCGCATAAGGTCGTCTTGCGCCTCTTTCCAAGCTGGCGTTTGGATGGTTTTAATGGCACCAGCTCGGAGAGTCAGTTTGTCGTTGGGGATGACAAGGCCAAGATCTACGCCAATGACTCGACCAAATCCCCGGCATGTTTCGCACGCGCCGACGGCGGAATTGAACGAGAACATGGAGGGCAAAGGCTCAGGGTAGCGCAGGTCACTTTCGGGGCAATGGAGGCCCGCTGAGAAGCGCCATAAGTCCGTCTGATCGCCTTCGCCAATCACATAAACATTCAAGCGTCCGCCTCTTTTCAGCGCAACCTCAATGGCCTCGACCACCCGTGCCTTCTCTGCAGTACCCAACCTGAATCTGTCAGCCACCACATCCAACACTTTGCGCGGCCCGGTAGGTGTTGCCACTTCTCTTTCAGCTTGCACCTTGGTAAAGCCGCTGGCCGACAGCCACTGCTCGACCTGCTCGGCCGTTGTGTTTGATGGCAATTCGACAGGAAAAGTCAAAACCAATCGCGGATCACCCGCGGCTTCAGCTCTTTTGTGCAGCTCGGCGTAAATAGACTCCGGCGTGTCGTGTTTAACGGGCTGCGCGGTATGTTTGTCATGCAAGTGCCCCAGCCTGGCAAACAACAACTTGAGGTGGTCATTGAGCTCTGTCATGGTGCCCACCGTAGACCGCGAACTCCTCACGGGATTGGTCTGGTCAATGGCAATGGCGGGCGGCACGCCCTCGACCTTGTCCACCGCAGGCTTGTCCATGCGGTCCAAAAACTGCCTGGCATACGCACTGAAAGTCTCGACATAACGACGCTGCCCTTCGGCGTACAGTGTGTCAAACACCAAACTCGATTTGCCCGACCCACTGGGCCCAGTCACCACGGTGAGCTCACCCGTTCGAATGTCTAAATCAATGTTCTTGAGGTTGTGCTGACGAGCACCGCGAATCTTGATCAAACCATTAGACATACATGCAAGCTTTGTTGATAGAGGCTCAACATTCTAGGCTTGGTGCCGTCAATTGGGGTCAGATCAACATTAAATTGGTTAGTCAAAGGGGGTAAAGGCGAAGGGGGGCAATAAATGGGGTCAGATCAACATTTATTTTCAAGGCAAGTGAATGCAAATTCAAAACTGCATGATGAACGCAAGCTGATGTCTATTCACACAACAAGGAATAGATGGTCAACTCCATTTATTGCATCTACAATAAATGGAGAAGATCGTTTTGTCTCTTATGCCTACGCTATGAGTCAGCTATGTGTTTTAACGCTCGTTCACACTAACCGTCATGACCAAATCAGAATTATCAGTTTCAGAAAAGCGAGCCATCAAGAAGCTTCCTTCTACTTCGATTGGCTCGAAAAAGAATGGCATGAGTCGTGAAGAAGTTTTGCGCGCATTAAAGGCCCAAAAGCCCAATGACTTTGATGTTTGGGATGGCAAAAGCGAAGACGACAAGCCACTGACCCAAAAAGAAATGAAAGAGGGCTTGGCGGCTTATAAAAAGAGAGGCCGACCGCTCAGTGCCTCTACCAAAAAGCAAATAGCTATCAGGCTAGATCCAGAAGTAATTGAAGCCTTTCAAAAAGAAGGCCCTGGATGGCAAACACGCATGAACAATGCACTGAAGGAATGGTTGCAACAGCGTGATCATTAATCACCACTGCAAGGGGTCACTATTGCGGTTTCTAAAAATCTAGCTCAAGGCATGCGCATGAATCGTTGGGTATCGGCATAGCTTGCTGCTTAGTTGATTTAAAGCGCTAAGCAATCAGGTCGCGAAAAACCAAGGCCAAAAAGACGATAACGCCCACAACCACTTCATTACGGTACTTTTGAAAAAGTGCTTTTAGGTTAGTCATCAATATTTGGGATCAGGTCAATAAATGGAAGTAGATGTAATTTAACTTTCACTCG
>JBIKJX010000045.1:0-9531 GCA_044360785.1 Limnohabitans sp. | reverse complement strand
AGTTCATGCGTGATACAAAGGTTTCGTAGCCGCCCACGATGACCATGATCAGCAAATTGGAGATCATGACCACGTCAATCAGGGCCAACACAACCAACATGATGATCGTCTCATTGAGGCTGGTGATGGGGGTGTCGACCTTGTAGCCAATGCTGCTCACCAGGGCTTGAAGCGCAGCTTGGTTGCCAAACACGGCCTCAAGCAAATGCACCAGCTCTACCCAAAAGTGATAAACATAAACAGCTTGGGCTGCAATCAGTCCCAAGTACAGGGGCAGTTGCAACCAGCGGCTGGCAAATATCAAATTGGGAAGTGGCTTCAGGGAAGCGGCTTTGGGATGAGGTGTTTTTTGTTCGGCCATAGGATGCTTTGAAGGGGTTTGTCGCAAAAGAATCATTTTAAAGCCCCCCTAGGGGAGAAATTTGACGATCCCATGTCCAAAATGAAAGAATAGAGTCAGTCAGGGGTATGTAAGAGCTAAGAACGACATTCATGGGCATTATTTAGAACTTGTTCCTCGAGGAGACACAGAATGAGCGCCACCATTTATCAGCCCAGTGCTGACTTCGTCAAAAATGCCCACATTTCGGGTATGCCAGCCTATGAGGCGCTTTGCAAAGAGGCCGAAACCGACTACGAAGGCTACTGGGCTCGCTTGGCAAAGGAACTGATCTCTTGGAAAACGCCTTTTACCAAAGTCTTGGACGAGTCCAAGGCACCTTTCTTCAAATGGTTCGAAGACGGCACCCTAAATGCCTCATACAACTGCTTGGACCGCAACATTGAAAAAGGTCTTGGTAACAAAACTGCCTTGATTTTTGAAGCCGATGGTGGCGAAGTCACACGCATCACCTACAGTGAATTACTGGCCAAAACTTGCCAGATTGCCAATGGACTCAAGTCCATCGGCATTCAAAAGGGTGATCGTGTCGTGATCTACATCTCGATGTCAATTGATGGCGTTGCTGCCATGCAAGCTTGCGCGCGCATCGGCGCTACACACTCCGTGGTGTTCGGTGGATTCTCTGCCCAATCTTTGCGTGATCGCATTGAGGACACGGGTGCCAAAGCCGTCATTACGGCCGATCACCAAATTCGTGGTGGCAAGCAGTTGCCCCTCAAGTCGATTGTGGACGAAGCGCTGTCATTGGGCGGTTGCGACAGCATCAAAAACGTGTTGGTCGTGAAGCGCAGCGGTGCTGATGTGGCCATGACCGCTGGCCGTGACACATGGATGCAAGACTTGATGGCCAATCAAGCATCGACTTGCGAGCCAGAGTGGGTCAGTGCAGAGCACCCCTTGTTCTTGCTGTACACATCAGGCTCCACCGGTAAACCCAAAGGTGTCCAACACTCTACAGGCGGTTATTTGTTGCACGCAGCACTGACCACCAAGTGGACTTTTGACTTGAAACAAGACGATGTTTTCTGGTGCACTGCGGACATTGGATGGGTCACTGGTCACACCTACATCACTTATGGTCCTTTGGCTTTGGGCGGTACAGAAATTGTGTTTGAAGGTGTGCCAACCTACCCCGATGCGGGTCGTTTTTGGAAAATGATTCAAGACCACAAAGTTTCTATTTTCTATACTGCGCCCACCGCCATACGTTCATTGATCAAAGCGGCTGAAGCCAACGATGCTGTGCATCCAAAGAGCTACAACCTCAGCAGTTTGCGCTTGCTCGGTTCCGTGGGTGAACCTATTAACCCAGCAGCTTGGGAGTGGTATCACCAGCATGTGGGCGGCGGTCGTTGCCCCATTGTGGACACCTTCTGGCAAACCGAAACCGGTGGTCACATGATCACCCCCTTGCCTGGCGTCACACCCATGGTGCCCGGTTCTTGCACATTGCCTTTCCCTGGCATTCAAGCCGCCATCGTGGACGAAACAGGCAAAGACATGCCCAACGGCCAAGGCGGTATCTTGGTGGTCAAGCGCCCATGGCCTTCCATGATTCGCACCATCTGGGGTGACCCCGATCGCTTTGTGAAGAGCTACTACCCAGCCGACTTCCAAGGCAAGTATTACTTGGCCGGCGACGGCGCCATTCGCGATGCCGAAACGGGTTACTTCACCATCACCGGTCGCATTGACGATGTGCTGAACGTATCAGGTCACCGCATGGGCACCATGGAAATTGAATCGGCTTTGGTCAGTTGCACCGAGCTGGTGGCCGAAGCTGCTGTGGTGGGCCGTCCTGATGAGACAACGGGTGAAGCCATTTGCGCGTTCGTGGTTCTCAAGCGATCTTTGCCCACGGGTGAAGAAGGCAAAGCCATTGCCAAACAATTGCGCGACCACATCGCCAAAGAAATTGGTCCTATTGCCAAGCCCAAAGACATTCGCTTTGGCGAGAACTTGCCCAAGACGCGTTCCGGCAAAATCATGCGCCGTTTGCTCAGAAGCTTGGCCAAGGGCGAGGCCATTACTCAAGACATCAGCACCTTGGAAAACCCAGCCATTTTGGGTCAGTTGGGTCAGGCTTACTAAGCCCAGTTATTTATCTTGTGGGCTTGGCCCCATGACGTTGCCTTCGCGTCGTGGGTCTGCGCCACCTAAGAAACCTGAAGTGGAAACTTCAATGGCATGCAGGCCGCTGGGCATGGGGCGTTCTAAAACCTCATGCCCTTTGTGTTGCAGGCCTTGGATGGTTGTCGCCGGAAATCTTTTGTCTTCTAAAAATACAGGGCCGATCAGGTTGCTGAAGTTCGGAAGGTCAATGGCCTCTTGCACATTCAAATCCCAATTCAAAGTGCCTAGCAACAACTTGTTGGTGTAGTGAATGATGGCGGCGCCGCCAGGACTGCCGCCTGTCATTTTGAGTTGTCCAGTGTTTTTGTCGAAAACCAAAGTAGGGGACATGGACGAGCGAGGTCTTTTTCCTGCTTCTACACGATTGGCAATGGGAGCGTTATCTTTATCGGTTGGAAGAAAACTGAAATCGGTCAGTTGGTTGTTCAACATGAAACCGCCAACAAGCCCTTGCCCAGAATTGACCATCATCCTTGAACCAAAACTGGCCTCAATCGTGGTGGTCATGGCCAACGCCCGACCCGACGGATCGATCACACTGATGTGGCTGGTACCGTATTCTGTTTGATGGGGCATGGGCGCCCACGCGCTGGGTTGAGAAACGGGTTGGCCAGCAGGGGCGACCTTCATGCTCTGCGCGCCAATCAAATGACTTCTCTGTTTTAAATAAGCCGGCTTTAAAAGGTTCTGCCAATTTTTTCCTGGTGCTTCGACAAACTCTGGATCTGCAACAAATTGAGCGCGATCTGCAAACGCAAGCTTGGTAGATTCGTTGTAAATGTGGAGCCAATCTGGCGAGGGCAAACCTTGCTTCAGAGGCATGGTGGCGGCCGACGTGAAATTCAAAATGCCCAAAATCTGCCCCATGGCCAGAGCCCCTGAACTGGGCGGTGGAAAGCCACACACCTTGAATTCACGACGGGTCAATTGGCTTGCATAGTCAAAGCACATCGCCTCTCTTTTTTTGGCTTTGTAACTTCTCAAATCACTCAAAGTCATTTGACCTGGGCGCAAGGGATGCGTTTGCACTTTACTGACCATCGACTGAGCCCAGATGCCTTCTTTTAAAGCTGCTGAGCCTTTGGCCGCGACCTCTTTCAGAATCATGGCCAGCTCAAGATTGGTCAACAAATGTCCCACTGGATAGGGCTGCCCATGGCTGTCGAAAAAGTATTGACGCGCTGCCGTATCATTTTTTAAGTCAGTCGTTTCTAACAATGCAGCGTGTAGTCGAGGACTGATGGGAAAGCCATTCAAAGCCAGATTGATGGCAGGTTGAATCAATTGATGCCAAGGCAGTTTGCCGTGTTCTTGATGTGCCATTTCCAACACACTCAGTGTGCCCGGTACACCAACTGAAAGGCCACTGGCAACAGCTGATTGGAATGAAATTGCCTTGCCATTGGCGTCTAAAAAAAGCTTTTCATGGGCCGCTGCTGGCGCAGTTTCTCTACCGTCATAGGCTTCAATGCGTCGACCATCGTGATGAAGGATAAAAGCGCCGCCACCAATACCACTCGATTGTGGTTCGACCAAGGTCAAAACCATTTGAATGGCGACGGCCGCATCCATGGCGGATCCACCGGCTTTCAAAATATCGTAGCCAGCTTGGGTGGCCAGTGGGTGTGCACTTGTCACAGCAAATCCAGTGGTCGAACGTATTTTTTTGATGGTGTTGCTGATGGACTCGCTGGGTAAGCGTGTGACGTCGGTTGGGTTCGCCAATTGCCCAAACGCTAGGGATGAAAATATGCAAGTCCAAACGACAACCGCAACCCGAAGGTTGCGGCGTGCGTGCAAGAATTTCATATGGCCCCCCACTTGATGGAAAACCAAGTGTAAGACTTACTTGGGTGCGAGTCGAATGGCGCCATCTAAACGGATGACTTCACCGTTTAGCATGTCGTTTTCTAAAATATGTTTGACCAATTTGGCGTAGTCATTGGGTGTACCCAAGCGGCTGGGGAAGGGCACCGCCGCGGCCAATGCATCTTGCACGGCTTGTGGCATCCCAAAGACCATGGGCGTTCCAAAAATACCTGGGGCAATGGTCATGTTGCGAATGCCGTTACGTGCTAAGTCGCGGGCAATGGGCAATGTCATACCCACTACACCGCCTTTGGATGCTGAGTAAGCGGCTTGGCCCATCTGGCCATCATAGGCTGCCACAGACGCTGTTGAAATTAACACGCCACGCTCGCCAGTGGCTTCTGGTTCGTTTTGACTCATGGCCTCAGAAGCCAAACGAATCATGTTGAAAGTACCAACCAAATTGACCATGACTGTTTTGCTGAAGATGGCCAAGGGGTGGGCGCCATTCTTGCCAACTGTCTTTTCTGCCGGTGCGATGCCTGCGCAATTGACAAGGCCAACTAGTTTGCCCATCGAAACAGCCTTGGCAATAACAGCTTGCCCATCGGCTTCATTGCTCACGTCACATTGCAGAAAGGCACCGCCCAATTCTTGGGCAACGGCTGTCCCTTTTTCAACTTGCATGTCTGCAATGACGACTTTGCCGCCATTGGCAGCCAACATGCGTGCCGTTCCTTCGCCAAGTCCTGAAGCGCCGCCTGTGACGATAAAAACCTTGCCTTGGATGTCCATTTTTTCACTCCTGTTGAGTTGACGTTACGTTAACGTCAATTATGCATCGTTTGCGTTATTTTGTGGCTGAAGCAACCGTTTGATTTGTTAAATTGGAAAAGCTATTAAGGGCATAGGGACAATCAATCAAGTCCTCGTCAATTAGGGTTTACGATTGCCCCCAATGAATCAGAAGTTCATTGCCCTTTATTAATCAACTTGAAATTAAAAATCATGTCACTTATCAACACAGCAGTTCAGCCATTTAAAACGCAAGCGTTCCACAACGGCAAGTTCATTGAAGTCACAGAGGCCAGCCTTAAAGGCAAATGGTCAGTTCTGATTTTCATGCCTGCCGCTTTCACCTTCAACTGCCCCACAGAAATTGAAGACGCTGCTGACAACTACGCAGCCTTCCAAAAAGCGGGTGCCGAGGTTTACATCGTCACGACAGACACTCACTTCTCGCACAAAGTTTGGCACGAGACTTCTCCCGCAGTGGGCAAGGCCAAGTTCCCATTGGTCGGTGACCCAACACACAAATTGACACGTGCTTTCGGTGTGCACATCGAAGAAGACGGTTTGGCCTTGCGCGGCACTTTCGTGATCAATCCTGATGGCATCATCAAGACCATGGAAGTTCATTCCAACGAAATCGCTCGTGATGTGTCAGAAACTTTGCGCAAGTTGACCGCTGCCCAATACACAGCGGCCAACCCAGGTCAAGTTTGCCCCGCCAAGTGGAAAGAAGGCGCTAAGACATTGACACCTTCTTTGGATTTGGTCGGCAAGATCTAATTTCAAGCCTCTCAATGCCCTGGCAACAGGGCGTTGTGGGAAGGGCATCTGGCCATGTCATGGCTGTGTGCCTTGCCCTCAACCACTTCCCACTTTAAGTCGCAGCTTAAGGGCCTTCGTCAAAGCGTAGGTCTGGCAGTGCATCGACTTCAAACTGATCAATATTTAGGATTCACCATGTTAGACGACACACTCAAATCGCAATTGCAAACTTACTTGGGCATGCTCCGTGCACCCATCCGCTTAATTGCCTCTTTGGACGACAGTGAAACAGGCACAGACATGCGCAGCCTGTTGGAAACCATCGTCTCTTTGTCTGACAAGGTCAGCTTGGACACTTCGGGCGATGATGCGCGCAAGCCTTCTTTTGTGGTGGCGCGTGAAGGTGAAAATCAAGGCGTGCGTTTTGCAGGACTGCCCTTAGGCCACGAATTCACATCCTTGGTTCTGGCCTTGCTCTGGACGGGTGGGCATCCCCCTAAAGTCGAACAAGATGTGCTGGATGCCATCAAGGCCTTGGACGGAGATTTCAATTTTGAGGTGTACATGTCCTTGTCTTGCCACAACTGCCCCGATGTAGTTCAAGCACTGTCGCTCATGGCCATCTTCAATCCTAAAGTCAAGACAGTTGTCATTGAAGGCGGCGCATTCCAACAAGAAGTGACAGAGCGCGAAATCATGGCCGTTCCAATGGTGTTCTTGAACGGCAAGGTGTTTGGGTCAGGTCGGATGACGGTTGAAGAAATTGTGGCCAAAATCGACACAGGGGCAACTGGCCGCGACGCTGCCAAGATCAATGCCAAAGAAGCGTTCGATGTTCTGATCGTGGGCGGCGGTCCTGCGGGTGCCGCAGCGGCTGTGTATGCAGCCCGCAAAGGCATTCGTGTTGGTGTGGCTGCGGAGCGTTTTGGCGGCCAGGTGAATGACACCATGGCCATTGAAAACTACATTTCTGTGTTGGAAACAGATGGCCCTAAATTTGGTGCTGCCCTTGAAGCACAAGTTCGTCACTACGGTGTCGACATCATGAACTTGCAGAAAGCAGCCAAGGTGGTGCCTGCAACTGAATCAGGCGGCTTGATTCAAGTCGAAATGGAAAACGGTGGCGTGTTAAACGCCCGCACCGTGATTCTTTCAACCGGCGCACGCTGGCGCAATGTCAATGTGCCAGGCGAGCAGGAATACAAGAACAAAGGTGTCGCATACTGCCCGCATTGCGACGGTCCTTTGTTCAAAGGTAAACGCACGGCCGTCATTGGTGGTGGTAACTCAGGCATTGAGGCCGCCATTGATTTGGCCGGCCTTGTGGCGCACGTCACAGTCATTGAGTTTGCCGATCAACTGAAGGCTGATGCTGTGTTGGTTAACAAGCTCAAGAGCTTGAACAATGTCACCATTCACACCCATGCGCAAACGACCGAAATCACCGGTGATGGCAGCGTGGTGAATGGTGTGCGCTACAAAGATCGCACAACAGGCGAAGAGCACCACATTCCTTTAGAAGGTGTTTTTGTTCAAATTGGCTTGATCCCCAATACGGAGTTCTTGAAGGGTACTTTTGAGCTGAGCAAATTCGGAGAAATTATGGTGGACGCCAAAGGTCACACCAATGTTCCGGGTGTTTTTGCGGCAGGCGATTGCACGACGGTGCCCTTCAAACAAATCGTGATTGCAGCGGGCGATGGCGCGAAAGCGGCACTCAGCGCCTTTGATCATCTGATTCGGACACCTGTTGCGGCTTGACCTTGCGTAGGTAGGCCAAGACCAAGGCCAACCAACCCAAGATAAAGCTGGTTCCACCCCAAGGAATCAGAGCTTTGAAGGTTTGAATGTCATGCCAAGCCCGCAACAAAATGTTGACGGAAAAAAGTAAACAGCCAATGACAAAGAGAGCGCCTGCAACTTGCAGGCGCTTTTCCATTGGTCTCGATTGCCCCAAAATGCCGACCAAAATCAGGCCAATTGAATGAAATTGCAGCAACTGCAAGCTGGCTTGAACCATCAAGGCCGATGTGCCGTTTAAACTGTTGCCATGTGTCGCGTAGGCTGAAGAAATGACCGACAAGGCTGCCAAGAATGCGCCGATTGCGATAAATCGAGTCGGCCACTTCGCTTGATTTGTGGCTTGAAGCTGTTCCATTGAAACCCAATACTTTCCAATTGAGATCCAACATTATGCAAGTGAAGTTATGGCCCGAAGATTCAAGCCGTGAAGGCTTGCTGTCTTTCAAAAAGGTTTTGTGCCATTTAAGCCTGTTAAGTGTGCTCGTTTTGTCGGGTTGTGCCAGCGTTAAAGCCCCAGACACTGCGCCATTGAAGACGCCTGAAACCGTTCAGTCAACCACGGCCAGTCAAACCACCATCTTGCCGCCAGCCGCAGTGGAGCCTGTCGCGCCACCACCGCCCCCTAAAGTTTTGCATCTGGGACTGGCATTGGGTGGTGGTGCAGCACGAGGCTTTGCCCATGTGGGTGTGATTCAAGTCTTAGAAGAAGCAGGCATTCAGCCAGAGTTGGTGGTTGGCACTTCTGCAGGCAGTTTGGTTGCGGCTTTGTATGCCAGCGGCAAAAACAGTGCTCAACTCAGGCGCGTTGCTGACACCATGGAAGAAGCCGAAATTACCGATTGGATGATGCCCATCCTCAACAGGGGGGCTTTGAGAGGTGAGGCACTGGCACGCTACGTCAATTCGCAAGTGGGTGGGCGGCTCATTGAACAAATGAAAATACCCTTGGGCATTGTGGCCACGGATTTGCACAACGGTGACCCTGTTTTATTCAGAAGAGGTAATACAGGCACAGCAGTCAGAGCTTCGAGTGCCGTGCCTGCAGTTTTTCAGCCTGTCAAAATAGGAAACAGGGAATATGTGGATGGGGGTTTGGTGGCACCCGTTCCAGTTCGTCAAGCGCGCGAGATGGGCGCCAATGTGGTCATTGCGGTTGACATCTCGACCGACCCAGAAGGCAGCCCTGCCTCTGACACCTTTCAAATTTTGATGCAAACTTTCAACATCATGGGGAAAAGCTTAAACACCGTTTTACTGAACGATGCTGACGTTGTGGTCAAGCCTTCTTTGGTGGGTGTCAAAAGCGCCGATTTTGCAGCCAGACGAAAATCGATTGAAGCGGGTAGAGAAGCCATGCTCAAAGCACTGCCAAAGCTGAAAGAAGTCTTGAGCGGATACGCCGTCAAACCATAAAGGTTGTCTTCAATCGGCCATAAAAAAAGCCAGTAACAGAGTCACTGGCTTTTTTTTTAGTAAGGATCTGGTTTAACCAGACCTTGCCTATGGCAGCGAATTAACGCTTTTTAGCAGCTGTCTTGGCAGTTGCAACTGCTGTGTTGGTAACAGCAGCAATGTTGGCTTCAGCCATGTCAGTTGCTTGCTTCACAGCTTTTTGAACGGATTCATAAGCGTTGTTAGCAGCAGTCACTGCACTTTTCATCACGGCAACAGCTGTTTCAGAACCAGCAGGTGCGTTGGAGGTAGCAGAGTCAACCAAGTTGGCGAACTGCTTTTGAGCGGCAGCTGATTGAGCTTCGAAAGCTTTTGTGAACTCGCTGGATGTACCAGAAGCGATGTCATAAAGGTGACGGCTGTAAGCAGCTGTTTTT
>JBIKJX010000388.1:0-2536 GCA_044360785.1 Limnohabitans sp. | reverse complement strand
GATGGTGGGCTTGGCGGATGCATTTGAAATGGCTTCGCTGGCCTTTGCCTCGGGTTGACGGGCAGCTTGATAGAAATGTTCAAACTGCGCGGCATTGCGTATAAGACTGACTTGCTTGGCACCGGCTTTTTGCGCAAAGTTGACCAAGTAATCGGAGGTCACAATGGTGAGATCCGCCAAGGCAAGCAATTGGTGTTCGACGGCGGTGTGGCTGTTGCCTGTGTTGCTAAATCCCGCATGAAAATCCATGCAGTCGTACACCAACTTGGCCTGCGGTACAAAACTGGCCAAACCAAACCAAAACGGATGCTGAACGATGTGAATGGCTTTTTGAATGTCAAAGTCCTTCCACAGCGCTGCCTGACCTTCACACAGCGACTGAAGTGTTTGTGGCGAAGGGGCGCCGTCGTACACACTGACCGGTGTAGGCAAATGAAAGAAGATTTGGTAAATGGGCAAATCGGGGTGCAGCTGCTCGATGCCATAACCGGACTGAGCAGATGGCACAAAATTGACGCTGACATAAAACACTCGGCAGTGGGCTTGGGCCAAAGACAAGGCCAACTGCTGAGGTCTTTGGTGGCGAAAATGCCAATCTATGACACCAAAGAAGACATAGTCGGCATGCAAACGCGATGCCGCCGAAGTGCCTGAGGCTGGGTGCGCATCCTTTGAAGGGATGGTCTGAAGCGGCCGACGCAACAAACGCCTTTTGAGTTGCCCCACCTGAAAACGCGTTCCGGGTGACAGTGGCAGTGCGTGATAAATGCGCCTTAACAGTGAATAAATCATACGAAAAGCGCGGTATTTGAAATGATCGGCCCCAATCAATAGGCCCCTTTGCTGCTTAAAACCGTGCGGATAGTTTTAATTAATATAACTAGATCATACCAAAGAGACCAATTTTTGACATACCAGGTGTCAAGATAAACACGCGATTCATAGTCCAAATCATTGCGCCCATTGACTTGCCAAAGGCCTGTCATGCCAGGACGAACCATGAGGTAATAGCTGGCATCCGAGCCGTACCGTTGAAGCTCGGCTTCCACAATGGGGCGAGGCCCTACCAAGCTCATTTGCCCCTGAAGCACATTGAACAATTGGGGCAATTCGTCCAAACTGGTTCGCCTTAGAAAGCCACCCAAAGCACTGACGCGAGGGTCGTCTTTGAGTTTTTGGTCTTTTTCCCACTGCAATTTGTGTTCAGGACTTTGGGCCAGCAGCAATTTGAGCTGATCTTCTGCATCCAATGCCATGGTTCGAAACTTAAAGCAGTTGAAGGTGCGGCCATTTTTCCCAACCCTTTTTTGACTGAAGATGACTTTGCCGCCATCACCCAAGAGCAACAGGCTTAGTAAGAGCAACAGGGGCGAGAGCAAAACAATCAAGATCAGCGCCAAGAGTGTGTCAAAAATTCTTTTACTCAACCGGGCAGGCCATCGTCTGAGGTTGTTATGAACCCGAAGCAGCGCCACTTCGTGTGAGAAGAAATGCGAAATGTTGGTGCCATACAGCGGCACGCCGCGCATGGCAGGAATGACGTTGATATCTTGGGCACCCCATGAAGCCAATTTGCGCAGCCATTCCTCACGCTGGTCGGACTGTGAGTGTTCTAAGGCAATAACCCACTGAACCCCAGGCCGCTTGGCCAAGAGTTGCAAGCCGATGTAATCCAATTTAACTTGCGACTCATACTTGAGACGAGGTTCTGGGCAATCGACATCGACAAATCCCACCACCTGAAAGCCCAAACTAGGCTCGCTGTGCAGGGCATTTTGAGCGTCCAGTGCGTTATTGCCATGCCCAATGATGACGGTTGGACGAACCCACAAACCTTGCTTTTTTAAGATGAACTTGACCAACCACCGCATGAACACAATGCTGGCCAATGAAGCGGGCCACGCCCACATCCACCAAACTTGCGAAGACTGCCAATTGGAAACCGTGACCAAGGTCATGTCCAATAAGGCCAAGATGAGGATGGTGCGCAAGATCTCGCCCAGCTCATCCCAAAAGGGCCGCCTGTCGCTGTAATGTTCAAAGCGCATGAGAAACAGCACAATGCCCAGAAGAGCCAGCGCAAACCAGGCACCCAGTCTTTGAGCGTCTTGACTGGCGTTATGCAGGGTGGAAGCGAAGCCTGCTGCAGCGATAAAGGCCAACAAATCGCCTAACAAAATGGCCAACTTGGACAGGCGAACCTGTAGCAGGGACAAACTGGAAATCATGCGAATTGACGGTCCCAGAACATAGGGTGCATGCTGCAAAATCGATTGAACTTCAAAGACCAATGACGGTGCTTCAGGCCCATGCGAAAACCAATGAGCTTGACGGCATTCACCAGCAGGGCTTTGGGCAACAAACTAAGATGATTTGTCTTCAAATGAAGCCATTGGGATTTGACATAGGCCCAGCCCCGCTTTTCAGCGGACCCAAACTCGCTTCGGAGCCAAGGGTTTTGAGCATGAAATACGCCGGTGTCAAACATTCGCCTGAATTCTTCACTGATTGTGTAATGGTGAGAATGATAAACGCA
>JBIKJX010000387.1:0-2538 GCA_044360785.1 Limnohabitans sp. | reverse complement strand
CATCACAGTGCTTCGTGCCTTGTCTGTTTTCGGCTATGACGATGCACCCCATGGTCACATGGAAGTTCTCCTTAAAAATGTTCGTGTGCCTGCTTCAAACATGCTGTTGGGTGAAGGTCGTGGGTTTGAAATTGCGCAAGGTCGTCTTGGCCCAGGGCGTATCCACCACTGCATGCGCACCATCGGTATTGCAGAGCGCGCACTAGAGTTGATGTGCAAGCGCCTCAACAGCCGCGTTGCCTTTGGTAAACAAGTGTCCAAGCAAACAGTTTGGCAAGAACGGATTGCAGAGTCTCGCTGCATGATTGAACAAGCTCGCTTGCTGACACTCAAAGCCGCTTACATGATGGACACCGTTGGCAACAAAATTGCCAAAGCCGAAATTGCCATGATCAAAATTGTGGCCCCACAAATGGCCTGTCAAATCATTGATTGGGCCATTCAAGCCCATGGCGCCGGCGGATTGAGCCAAGACTTCCCATTGGCCTATGCCTACGCACATCAGCGTACGTTGAGGTTTGCCGATGGTCCCGACGAAGTACACCGTAACTCATTGGCAAAACTTGAATTGGCCAAGCACATGCTCATGCCAGGTGATGTTGAAATGCCTGTCACGAGAGGGTCTTAATTTATATCTCCACCATTCAAGCCTCTTGGTTTGGTGTTTTTCAATGGATTTTTTGAAGAACTTTTTAATCAAGTTCTCAGATTTCTATGGATCCCGCATTAGAATAGCAGGCTTGTCGGAGCGTAGCGCAGTCTGGTAGCGCATCTGGTTTGGGACCAGAGGGTCGAAGGTTCGAATCCTTTCGCTCCGACCATTTATCCATTAAAAAGGCCCTACCATCATGGTTTCAGGGCCTTTTTTATCTGCCCGTAGCTCAACTGGATAGAGCAACGGCCTTCTAAGCCGTAGGTCGGGGGTTCGAGTCCCTCCGGGCAGGCCATTTACTAGGGTTTTGCCTAGGGTCGCCCTTGTCATTGATGCAACATAATGCATCTTACAAGGAGATTTCACATGACCACTTCAACCTCACGTCGACTAGTTTTAACACGCAGTGCAGCTTTGGTAGGTGCAGCCAGTTCTGGTTTGTTATTGCCCGAGTTGGCCATGGCCCAATCCGGCAAAATTCGTGTGGGCCTGATGTTGCCCTATTCTGGTGCCTTCGCACCCCTTGGCGTTGCCATTGAAAATGGTGTTCGCATGGCGCTCAATGAGCAAGGTGGCAAGTTGGCCGGCCGAGAAATCGAATGGTTCAAAGTTGACGACGAATCAGACCCCTCCAAAGGCATTGAAAACGCCAACAAACTGGTGCAACGCGACAAGGTTGATGTTCTCATCGGTACCGTTCACTCAGGCGTGCAAATGGGCATCCACAAAGTGGCTCGCGACTCGGGTGTGCTCACATTGATTCCCAACGCTGGGGTGCACGCAGCCACTCGCGCACTTTGCGCACCCAATGTTTTCCGCACCAGCTTTTCTAACAGCCAACCCACCTTGGCATTGGGTCAAGCCATGGTGGCCAAAGGGCACAAAAAAGCTGTTTGGATTACCTGGAAATATGCAGCAGGTGACGAGGCTTATGAGGGCTTCAAAGAGAGCTACACCAAGGCGGGTGGCACCATTGTTAAAGAGCTGGGCTTGCCCTTCCCCAATGTTGAATTCCAAGCTTTGTTGACAGAAATTGCAGCCCTCAAACCAGACGCCGTGGCATGTTTCTTTGCAGGCCCATCTGGCGCAAAATTCATGAAGGACTTTGCAGCTGCGGGTCTCAAAGGCAAAATTGCGCTCTATGGTTCAGGTTTCTTGACAGAAGGCGTTCTGGAAGCAGCAGGCCCCGCCGCCGACGGCGTGATGACCACCTTGCATTACAGCGATTCATTGGACACACCGCGCAACAACAAGTTCCGCCTGGAATATGCCAAAGCATTCAAAATGCAACCTGATGTTTACGCCGTTCAAGGCTACGACACAGGCTTGTTGTTAATCCAAGGCGCCAACGCGGTCAAAGGCGACTTGAGCAAAAAGCCAGATCTCTACAAAGCCATGGAAGGCGCCGTCATTGATAGCCCACGTGGCAAGTGGACGATGAGTAAGTCACACAATCCTATTCAAGATATGTATCTGCGTGTCGCAGAAAAAGGTGAAAACAAAGTGATCGGCATTGCGGCCAAAGCTTTGGCTGATCCTGGAACAGGTTGCAGAATGGGTTAATCGACGTGGTGTTTTTCCACGCCAAAGCGGCGGATTTTTCCGCCGCTTTTTCTTTTCTGCAGCGCCCAGTGCTTGCATTTATTTAAGCTGATATGGATTTCGTCAATTTTTTGATCCAACTGCTGAACAGCGTTCAATATGGACTTTTGTTGTTCATGCTGGCTGCGGGTTTGACCCTCATTTTTGGCATCATGGGTGTCGTCAATTTAGCTCACGGTAGTTTCTACATGCTAGGTGCTTATTTGGCATGGTCTCTGGCTGCCCTGACGCAAAGCTTTACCTTGGCAATCATCTTGGGCACCATCTTGTCTGTGCTTTTTGGT
>JBIKJX010000386.1:0-2540 GCA_044360785.1 Limnohabitans sp. | reverse complement strand
GCATACGCGATACATTTCTAAATCCGATGCCCCAATGAATGCCCCCTAGAAATGAGACGATGCTGGCGCCGTAGCCCGCCATGGCCAGTGCCACAAAGGGGTGCAAATCTGGGTCGACCAACCACAACAAAACCGCCAGCCCCACAAAGGGCGTCAGCCCTGCATAGGCCAATAGCTTGACCTGCTTGCGCGTTTGATCTGCATGAACACTCATGGTTTGACGCCGTTCAACAAGGTTTCAATTTGCGCTGCGTCGATGGCGCCAGGAACGCGCGTGCCATCGGCCACAAACAGTGTGGGCGTGCCGTTGATGCGACTCTTCTTGCCAAACTCCACAATGGCATCGATGTTGTGATTGTCACAAGCGACTGTTGGCGGCACGACACCTTGCAGCATCCAATCGTTCCATGTTTTGACGCGATCTTTTGCGCAAGCGATGTTGCGCGACTTGGTCTTGGAGTCTTCGCCTAAGACAGGGTACAAGAGGTGATAGATGGTGACGTTGTCAATTTTTTGCAGGTCTCTTTCAAAGCGTTTGCAGTAACCACAATTGGGGTCGGCAAAGACCACCAGTTTGCGTTTGCCGTTGCCTTTGACTTGTGTGAAGGCAAACTTCAGCGGAATACTGTCAAAGGCCACAGCAGACAATTTATCGGTGCGCTCTTCGGTCAAGTTGCGCTTTTGTTTGGTGTCAATGAGCACACCTTGAATTAAAAATTCGCCTTTGGCGTCGGTGTAGAAAAGTTCGTTGCCCTGCACTCGGACTTCAAACAAACCAGGCATGGGTGTTTTACTGATCTCTTCAATTTTGGGCAGCGAGGGCAAGCGCTCGGCTAGATTTTTTTTCAAGTTGGCATCTTGTGCCCAAAGTTGATAACTGCTCAACAACATCAGGGTGGCCATGAGGGCATGTATCAAACGCATGGAGTGCTTGTCCTAGAAATCTAAATTGAATTTTATTTGTGTGCTTGCATGGCTTGGCGGGCCATCCAGTTTTTGACGGGAATCAGTTGGTTGAAGCCTGTCATGCCCCAATTGCGAATTTTTTGAATGGGCAATGCGGGCTGCGCAAACAAAACTTGCAAGCCATCGGTGACGCAACCCATGGCCCACACCTCAGATTGCCTTGCGCGTTCGTACCGGCGCAGCAACTTGAGGTCGCTCAAGGGTCGCCAAAATTCTTTGGCTTGGATGACACGCGCCAATTCCTGAATGTCACCTAATCCGATGTTCAAGCCTTGCCCCGCCAAGGGGTGAAGGGTGTGCGCAGCATCACCAGCCAACGCAAAAGCTTGCGCAGGCTGGGCACCGGACGCGGATGGCATGTGGCCCGTCCATTTGTTTGCGCGGGCCAACTGCAGGGGCCAAACAGCGCGATCGCTGGTGAGTTGGATGCTGCCAGCAATGCCCTGACTGGCGCTTAAAAGCTGCTGACAAAATTGATCTGCTTCAGCATGCAAAAGCGCTTGCGCACGAGAGGGGGTGAGGGACCACACAATGGCCCACTCGTGGCTGTCTTCACCGCCAATGGGAAGAAACGCCAGAATTTCTGGGCCATGGCTATTTTGAAACCACTGCCTGGCCACTTGGCCGTGTGGCATGGCTGTTTGAATGCGACAGGCCAACGCATGCTGGGCATAGTGCTTCACATCGAAATGCACATCAAGCTCGGCGCGTGTTTGGCTGGCGCGTCCTTCACAAATGACAGTTAAAGGTGCGCTGACGGGTTCATTGCGTTCTTCAATCAGAGGTTGATACCCAACGGCTGCGGCCAGATTTTTTTCTAAGCTGGGTACATCCACCATCCAATTCAGTGCTTCAACGCCTTGTTGGCTGGCATCGAAATCGAGGTCGCCGCCTTGGTCACCTTCAATGTGCATTTTGAGAATGGGTGTGCAAGCAACGCCTTCTGGCCAACACCTCAAGTCGGTCAGCAATTGTTTGGAAGCCAAGTTGAGCGAGTAGGCGCGCACATCACTGTGGCCCGCAGTCTGACTGGCGGTTTGATGAACCAAAGCCACTCGCAAACGTTGAGCCGCTAACAAGAGCGCAAGGCTGCGACCCACAATGCCAGCACCGCGAATGCAAACGTCAAAGCGGGTGTCGGATGGCTTGGCGAAAGGGCCGGAGGCGGCAGGGGCAGGAGTTGAAACCATGGTTGTCATTGTAGAAGGCGTTCAGCTTGTCTGCCCCCAAGTCAGTTGAATGCCATGTTCTTTCGCGAGCTTTGCAATGTCTTCGGGTGTGTCCATGTCAATGCAGTAATGAACATTGGTGCTGGGCCACATCAGCACATGTTGCGGATTTTGTTGGCGCCATTCTTTGCCGCCCCAATCCGGATTTGGCAACAGGGACTGTATGACGCGCTCTGACAACATGACGGGGTTGCCTGGCTGACCCTTGACGGAGGGTTGCAACATGTGTGTGCCCGCAGGGGCTTGTTTGACAGCCGCGATTAAATCTTTCAAGTCGGCTGATTCTAGAAGCGGTTGATCGGCCAAGGCCACCATGAGCCATTCTGGATTGAGCGTTTGAGCCTG
>JBIKJX010000384.1:0-2544 GCA_044360785.1 Limnohabitans sp. | reverse complement strand
AGCCTGCTGGCAAGCCCGATGCACCGCCCCCTGTTTGTGCGTGTTGATCGATGACATCGACTTGCCAACCACGTTTTGCCAAACTGTAGGCCACAGCAGCGCCAGCCAAACCCGCACCAATGACAATGGCCTTTTGTGGAGACAAGTCATTGCGGGGCTCCGACATTCGAACAGAAGTTTTGATCTTCCAGTGCGGTTGATAGACAGCATGTCCTTGTTCTTCATTCCAAACAAAACCCAATGCTTTGAATTGATTCAGTTCTATAAAAGGGTTCTCTTCCAAGTGAATGAACGATCCCAATTTGCACAGTCTGGCGAATTGACGGGGTTCATACCCCGACAAGTTTGAAATGAAAATACTGTCTGCGACAAAATCAATGTCTTTGAGGTTTTGTGCAACAGGACCAATGCACAAAGTCAAATGTACTTTTGATTCTTCAAAAGATATTCGGTGTATGCCTGGCAACAAACCAAAGCAATGTTGGCGTAATTCTGGGATGAGGTTGACCGGCGCTCGCTCGGCAAATGCCGTGTAAAAAAGCGTGCTTGAAGCTTGATGGCTTTCTTTCCAAGCGAGAAGGGTGTCTAAAAACGCTTGGCCATTGTCAAAGTGGGTGTCCAGCGCGTGCCAATGGGCTTGCCACGCTGGACGATGATGCCAATGTTTTGCGTGAAAGTTAGGCTGCGGTTGGAGGGACATAACCCTGAGCAGCATCGGCGCCTGCGCCAAAGAAATGATTTTCCATTTGACGTGCCAAGTACTGTCGGGCTCTGGCATCAGCCAGATTCAGACGGTTTTCGTTGACCAACATGGTTTGATGCTTGAGCCATGCTGCCCAGGCTTCTTTGCTGACATTTTCCCAAATGCGCTTTCCCAATTCACCAGGGTAGGGCGGAAAGTCCAGACCTTCGGCTTCTGTTTCTAATTTGATGCATTTAACTGTGCGCGCCATGGTATTCCTTGATGTTGCTTAAGATTGCTTGTCTATACAGATATAAAATTATTGTATTTCCAATACTTGCAAATAAGCCTGAAAATGGCATGTTTTGTTTAAATTCCCCTAGGTTTTATGAGTGCATTTCTAGAAGAAAAGGTCCTGAGTGTTCACCACTGGACCGATCGATTGTTCAGTTTCACCACCACGCGTGATCAGGCTTTGCGTTTTTCTAATGGTCATTTCACCATGATTGGCTTGCGTGGTGAAAATGGCAAACCTTTGCTTCGCGCCTACAGCATTGCCAGCGCCAATTATGAAGAGCACCTTGAGTTTTTGAGCATCAAGGTCCAAGACGGACCGCTCACTTCCAAACTGCAACACATTCAAGTGGGCGATACCATTGTGGTGGGACGCAAACCGACAGGCACATTGCTCATTGACTATCTCACACCCGCCAAGCGCTTGTACTTGATTGGGACAGGCACTGGTTTGGCCCCTTTCATGAGCATCATTCGCGACCCCGATACCTATGAGCGTTTTGAACAGGTCATCCTGTTACACGGTGTTCGTGAGGTCAAAGAGTTGGCTTATCACGACTTCATCACACAAGAGTTGCCTCAAAATGAATTCCTGGGTGAAATGGTCAGCAAGCAGTTGCTTTATTACCCCACCGTCACGCGTGAAGCCTTTGCACATCAGGGCCGAGTCACTGATTTGTTGCAAAACGGAAAAATTGCGGCTGACTTGGGCGTACCTGAATTGAATCCTGCAGAGGATCGGGTCATGATTTGCGGCAGTCCTGAAATGCTGCGCGACCTGAAGGCGCTCTGTGAAGGCAAAGGTTTTGTCGAAGGCAACACCACAACGCCAGGCCAGTTTGTCATTGAACGAGCTTTTGTTGAAAGTTAATTTCCATCCACCCAAAGCATAGAATGACTCGCATGAATGCAATCCTTCTGATGCTCATCCGTTGGCCAACCCGTGCGTGGCTTGCCATAGTTGCCATTTCTTGCATCGCCATGATGGCCTTTGGTGTTCTTTATTTGCAATACCATTTGGAACTTGAACCTTGCCCCATGTGCATCGTTCAACGTTACGCCATGATTGGCGTCATTCTCTGGTGTTTGTTGGGGCTCAGCAAAAAATCACCCATCCGATCACTCGTCATGTCTTGGTTGGTTTTTTTGACTGCAGGCTTCGGGGCATTTGTGGCTGCCAGACAAACATGGCTGCAATGGTATCCCCCAGAAGTTGTCAGCTGCGGTAGAGACTTTTACGGCATGATTGAAAACTTCCCTTTACAGCGCGCCATCCCCATGATTTTTAAAGGCAGTGGCGATTGCTCTAAGGTCGATTGGACTTTCTTGGGCGGCTCAATTGCCACTTGGTCCTTTTTTGTTTTCAGCAGCATTCTGATTTTGATGCTCGCTTTGAGATGGCGCGATGGTTTGTTTCGCGCGCCAACACCTTGAGCCCATTCAGAAAAGCTTAGCTAAGTTTTTTAACCAAGACCTGGCTGCGACGGTCCCAGTTGTACTTGCGTTTGCGTCCCTCTGGCAGCCAATCGGCTTCGACCTGAACAAAACCACGTTTGATAAACCAGTGC
>JBIKJX010000385.1:0-2544 GCA_044360785.1 Limnohabitans sp. | reverse complement strand
ATGACGCGCTTTGCTGAGAAGAACGCGACCGGCTGGCCCTCTTGGGCATTGTCTAACCACGACGTTGTGCGAGTGGGTACGCGTTGGGGTGGCGAGTCGGCCGATGTGCGCAAACTGCGCGTAGCTGCTGCGTTCCAAATGTGCTTGCGCGGCTCACCTTGCTTGTATCAAGGTGACGAGTTGGGCTTGCCCGAAGCGAAAGTGGCCTACGAAGATTTGCAAGACCCCTACGGCATCACCATGTGGCCTGAGTTCAAAGGTCGCGACGGCTGCCGCACACCCATGCCTTGGGACGGTAAAGCCAAGGATCTGGGCTTTGGCAGCGGCGCACAAAAGCCTTGGCTGCCTTTGACCGAAGCCTACCGTGCTTTGGCAGTCTCTGAGCAAGATACAGATCCAAATTCATTGCTCAACTTTTACCGCAATTTGCTGGCCTGGCGCAAAGGCCAGGCGGTGCTATTGCACGGCGATCAAGTCCTGTTGCCTGTTCACAAACAAGTGATGGCATTTGTTCGCCACCACGATGGCAAGCAAGTATTGTGTGCCTTCAACTTTAGCGACAGCGCAGCCAGCTTGGCATTGCCAGCCGAATTCAAATCCGCAAGCACATTGTCTGTGCCTGGTTTGGGCGGCGGCAGTGTCTCGGGTGACAGCATTGAGTTGGCGGCCTATGGCGTTTTGCTGTTGGCACTTTGATCAAGCCACGTGACATTGAACCTGCACTTTATTTGAACTGACATCGGAGAACAGCATGTCACGCATCGATTTTCAAAACGTCTGTAAGCGCTACTCGCCCGAGTTGCCGTTGACGATCAACAACGCCAATCTCACCATCGATCAAGGTGAGTTTTGTGTGTTCGTGGGGCCGTCGGGTTGTGGCAAGTCCACTTTGCTGCGCATGGTGGCGGGCCTAGAAGACATTACGTCGGGCGACTTGCTCATTGAAGGTCAACGCGTGAACGATTTGCCACCCGCCAAACGCGGCGTGGCCATGGTGTTCCAAAGTTATGCGCTGTATCCACACATGACGGTGGGTGAGAACATGGCGTTTGGGCTTCGTGTGTTGGGCTCTAACAAAGCCGAGATTGACCGCAAGGTGAAAGCGGCGGCTGATATTTTGCAACTCACCCCTTTGCTCGATCGTTTGCCAAAGGCCTTGTCGGGCGGACAGCGTCAGCGTGTGGCCATTGGCCGCGCCATTGTGAAAGAACCCAAGCTGTTTTTGTTTGACGAACCTTTGTCCAATTTAGATGCCGCCTTGCGTGTACAAACGCGTTTGGAAATTGCCAAGCTGCACAAGGACATGAACTCTGCCAGCATGATTTATGTGACCCACGATCAAGTTGAGGCCATGACCTTGGCGAACAAGATTGTGTTACTGCACACAGGCGATCTGATTCAACAGCGCGGCAGTGTGGCGCAAGTAGGTTCACCCATGAACTTGTATCACCGACCTGGTAGTTTGTTTGTGGCTGAGTTCATTGGCTCGCCCAAAATGAATTTGTTGCATGGTGAACTGGTCGATGCACAAGATGTTTATGCCACTGTGCGGATGGGGGATCAACTGATCAAGGCTGCAGTGGATGCAAGGCACTTAAAGGCTGGTGAAAAAGTTCAATTGGGCATTCGTCCAGAACATATTCCCTTAACTTCTTCAGGTGAGGGCACTCAGGTGGCCGGCCACTTGCAACACCTTGAGCGCTTGGGTGACTCTTCCTTGTTGTATGTGCAAATGGGTGCGGGCCAAGCGGTTGCCACGGTCAAAGTAGAAGGCAGTGCCACCACCAACGCCGGCACTTCGCTCACGATGTGCTTGATGCCAGACCAACTGCATTTGTTCGACAGCCAAGGAATGGCTTGCCAAAGAACTGTTGAATTGCCCAACTGATACCCAATTACCTGACATGTCTTTTGCAAGCTCTGATTGGCGCAAACAAGTCGCTTATCAAATCTATCCCCGCTCATTTGCGGACAGCAACGGTGATGGCATTGGCGACTTGCCTGGCATTACCGCCAAGCTAGACCATCTGGATGCATTGGGGGTCAAAATTGTTTGGCTGTCGCCCGTTTATGACTCGCCCAACGACGACAACGGCTACGACATTCGCGACTACCGTCGCATCATGCAAGAGTTTGGCACCATGGCCGACTTTGACACCATGTTGGCTGGCATGAAGTCTCGCGGTATTCGTTTGATGATGGACTTGGTGGTGAACCACACCTCGGATGAGCATGCATGGTTTCAGCAAGCCAGAAGTTCAAGAAGCAATCCGTACCACGACTATTACATTTGGCATGACCCTGTAGAAGGACGCGAGCCGACCAACTGGGAAGCTGCGTTCAATGGCTCGGCTTGGACTTTCAATGAAGCCACGGGAGAGTACTACCTCCACATGTTTTCTAAAAAACAGCCCGACCTGAATTGGGAAAATCCCAAAGTGCGGCAAGAGGTTTATGACTTGATGCACTTTTGGCTGAAAAAAGGCGTGGGTGGATTTCGGATGGATGTGATCAATATGATCTCGAAGCCATGGCTGACACCAG
>JBIKJX010000383.1:0-2556 GCA_044360785.1 Limnohabitans sp. | reverse complement strand
CAGTTCAAGGGCCCTATCAAATGAATTTCCGCATCGGGTTGCTGCCGTGCCAAAAGTTGACTGAGCGCCTCAATCAGTGACCAGTCAAACCACTGATCAATGGCACCTACAAAACCCCAAATGGGCGGCTTGTTCTTTGCATTCATCAACTTGGAAGTGGGCACACAGGCATTGGCCACTTGAACTACTTTGTTGCGTTGGTGCTGTGGCAAGTTGGCACAGGCCATTTCATACAAGGCAGTTGATGAGGTGCTGACGCATGTAGCAACTTCCAGCAATTCTTGTTGCGCCCTTGCCATCCACTGTCTGGACGCGCCTTGGTAGAAAACCTGCAAATTGTCCATGACATCCAACATCATGGGCTGGTTCGGAAATTGTTTCTGAATTTCCAAAGCCAAAGCACAGGGCTTGCCCATCACCAGCCAAGTATCGGGGGTGATAAAACTTTGAAGTTGCGCCAGCACTGGTTTCCACAACAAGGCATTGATGTTGCGGCCCCACGCATAAGGTTCAAAGGGCAACACCTTGGCCTTGCTTTGTTGCACCCAGTTGTCAGATTGCCAAGCGGGTCCTAAATTGGGCGCATTCAATCGCAGCAATCGCTTGCCATCGGACAAACGAGGCAGCCTGGAAGGACCGGGGTCAATCCATAAAACACGTGCATCAAACCGGTCGTGAAACCACTTGACGAAGTGGTGCGGCCGCTGCGCAAAAGTGTTCAAGCCAACGGGAGACAGGTAAACCAATTGCACGGATGAGCCTGCGCGATTTAGGGCTTACAAAGTGCGGCTTGCAACACGTCCAAAATTTTGGCGCTGGCTTGCCCATCGCCGTAGGGCGAACCGGCTGTGGCCATTTGTTGGTACTTGTCAGAATTTGAAAGCAGCTCATTGGCGGCATTCACAATGCGTTCAAACTGCGTGCCCACCAATTGGTTACAACCCCACTCGATGGCTTCGGGACGTTCTGTTTCTTCACGCAGCACCAGCACGGGTTTGCCCAACGCAGGAGCTTCTTCTTGCACACCACCCGAATCGCTCAAGATGAGTCTGGATTGGCTCATCAGTTGGCAAAACACGGGGTAATCGCATGGCTCGACCAGCAGCACGTTGCTGAATCCGGACAAAGCTTGGTTCACCACCTGCCTAACCGCAGGGTTGGGATGCACGGGATAGATGAAATCTAGCTGAGGATGTTGACGCGCCAACTCGGCAATGGCGCGGCAAATTTCACGCATGGGCTCGCCCAAATTTTCTCGGCGATGTGCCGTAATCAAGACAAACTCGCGACCCGGGCGCGCAGGCGTTTGAATCTTGACCTGACTGCCTGTTTTGGCGGTATTGAGCATCATGTGCAACGCATCGATGACCGTGTTGCCAGTGACCCAAATGTCTTGCGCGGCATACCCTTCTTGAAGCAAGTTTTGCTGAGCCGTGGGCGTTGGTGCAAAGTGCCAACGCGTCATGCGCGAGGTCAGGACGCGGTTGAGTTCTTCTGGAAAAGGCAAATGGATGTTGCCGGTTCTCAGGCCTGCCTCGACATGCGCAAATGGAATGTTTCTAAAAAAGCTGGCCATGCTGGCAGCCAACACACTGGCGGTATCGCCCTGCCCAATGACGGCTGCTGGCTGAATGCTAACCAGCAATTGGTCGAGTCCTTGCAAGATGCGCGCTGTGACGCCCGCCAAGCTTTGGCTTTCTTGCATGGCTTGCAAGTTGTGATGGACGCGAAGGCCAAACTGTTCAACCAAGGGTTCAATCAATTCTTTGTGCTGGCCAGTGAGTACCAACTCACACTGCGCCCAAGAACTACGCTCAATGGCCGCCACCACGGGCGCCAGTTTGATGGCCTCGGGTCGAGTGCCAATGATGACCAATAATTTTTGAAGCATGCGCGATGTTAATGCACAGAGGGGCCTAGTTCAATGCAAGCTCTCTGGGCGATAAACATGGGGCTTCCAAGCACCCCATTTTTTCTCAAACAAGGCCTTGTTGCGTTCAAAAATTTCTTGTCGATGCGCCGCTTTGAGTTTGTCAAAGGAGGCCGACAGTTCGTGATACACAAACACATCTTCGGCGCAGCCCACTTCAAGACCCAGGGCCTTGATGCGCAAGCAGTAGTCGTCATCTTCAAAGAAGCCGGGCACAAACTGCTCGTCCATAGGGCCGACGGCCTCATAGGTTTTGCGATGCATCATGACGCAGAAGAAGGCGCAAACATTGAGCGGTAAAAACCGACCCACTTTGCGCAGCGTGTAGGCCTGCGCAGACTGGAACACGTCGGCCACCGTAGTACCCGCCAGGGCCACTTGGGCTTCGTTGCCAATGTTGTTGGTGATGGGGCACAGCATGCCCAAGCCAGGACGGGTTTGCAAATGACGGCGCAAACCGCGGGCCCAACCTGGCGAAACCACGATGTCGTTGTTGAGCACCGCCAAATACTCGCCTTTGGCCAAAGCCAGGCCTTGATTGACGGCTGGCCCAAAGCCTTTGTTGGTGGTGTTGAGCACTATACGGCGGTGTGCAGGATCGTACGCTGCCCAGGCTTGGAGTTGTG
>JBIKJX010000382.1:0-2560 GCA_044360785.1 Limnohabitans sp. | reverse complement strand
GCTTCCACCAGTTTTTCTGGTAAGTCGACTTTGGCCATCAAATCGGCCCTCAGGGTGAGTAGGCTTTCTCCAAGCTTTTGCAACTCGTCGCTCTCACGCTTCAGCTCGGTACGGCTGGGCTCATCGCTGCCACCCTTGAGTTCGCGTTTGAGCTCAAGATCAAGCTCGCTGCCTTCGGCAACAAATTGACCTTGAACAAAATAACCTTTTTTGAATTTACGAGACATGTGAGCGCTGAAGCCTTATTGCGGGACGGCAAGTATCATAGCCGTGACCTAGAATTGTAAGAAATGACCGTTTTGAAGAATCCAACCCCCATGACAAAAAAAACCAAGGCATCCAAGCAAGATTTGAACGCACAGGCCAACGATGGTTTTAGCTACAGCCGCAACTATTTCGAGGGATTGGTTGATTCTGCCTTGAAACACGCCAAAAAGATTGGCGCAACCGACGCGGGTGCAGAAGCTTCTGAAGGTTGTGGTTTGAGTGTCAGTGTTCGCAAGGGCGAGTTAGAGACCGTTGAGCGCAATCGCGATAAATCTTTGGGTGTCACGGTGTATGTGGGACACCGACGAGGCAACGCCAGTACCTCAGACTTTTCTGAGAAAGCCATTCAACAAACGGTTCAAGCGGCATTCGACATTGCCCGTTTCACAGCGGAAGATCCCACCGCAGGATTGCCTGACGAAGAAGACATCGCCAAAGATCAACCTGAATTGGATTTGTTCCATCCTTGGTCAATCAACAGCGAAGAGGCGGCCCAATTGGCCTTGGCTTGCGAAGCAGCGGCCTTGAAAACAAGTCGCCGAATTACCAACAGTGATGGTGCGGGTGTTTCTGCACAGCAAAGTCATTTTTTCAGTGCACACACGCATGGTTTTCGGGGGGGCTATGCCAGTTCGCGACACAGCATGTCGGTTGCGCCCATTGCTGCGATGCCCGGCAAGCATGCCGAAATGCAGCGCGATGCGTGGTTCACGTCCATGCGCGCGGCCGATCAAATGGCATCGCCTGAGGCGGTTGGGCGCTATGCCGCAGAGCGCGCATTGAGTCGATTGGGTAGCCGAAAAATACCCACCACCGAATGCCCAGTTTTGTTTGAGTCACCCGTGGCCGCCGGCCTGCTGGGTGGTTTTGTGCAGGCTGTCAGTGGTGGCTCTTTGTATCGAAAGAGCAGCTTTTTGTTGGACTCTTTGGGCAAACAAGTGTTTCCCAAGCATATTGATATTTTGGAAGATCCCCATGTCTTGCGCGGCAAAGGCAGCTCGCCTTTCGACGATGAGGGTGTTCGCGGTTTGAAGCGCAAGGTGGTCTCGGGAGGTCGTGTGGAAGGCTACTTTTTGAGCAGCTATTCCGCGCGCAAGCTGGGCATGAAGACCACGGGCAATGCCGGTGGCTCGCACAATTTAATCATGTCATCCAAACTCACACGATCCGAAGACGATTTGAAAGCCATGCTTCAAAAATTGGGTACCGGTCTCTTTGTGATTGAGTTGATGGGGCAGGGCGTGAACTATGTCACAGGCGACTACTCCAGGGGCGCATCGGGCTTCTGGGTAGAGAACGGCGAAATTGCTTTTCCCGTTCATGAAATTACCATTGCTGGTAACTTGAAAAACATGTTCAAGGGCATTGAAGCCATTGGTGCTGACACTTACAACTATGGCGCCAAAACTTTAGGCTCGGTGCTCATCAATCGCATGAAGGTTGCGGGCAGTTGATGCTTGCGCCTGAGTTGCTGGCAGCCATGGCCTCTGGCTGCTGGGCTGTGGGTGCGTTGTTTTCGGCCAATGCCTCCAACACGATGGGCGCATTTGCATTTACCCGGTGGCGATTGTTTTTTGCCATGTGCATGTTGTGGATGGCAGCCTTCTATGTAGGCCGCTGGCCTGAACTCACTCTAGAAAACATTGCATGGTTGTCAGTTTCTAGCTGGGTGGGCATCTTGGTGGGCGACACCGCTTTGTTCGTGTGCATGAACCGATTAGGGCCGCGTCGATCTGGCGTTTTGTTTGCAACCCATGCGCTCTTCTCTGCATTATTTGCGTGGTTGTTTTTGGGTGAAACACTTTGGGGCATGACCCTGATGGGCAGTGGTGTTTTGGTCTCCGGCGTGATGGTGGCCATTGTGTGGGGGCGAAGAGGAGAAGAAACCCATGCATGGGAAAACACGCAAGGCACACTCTGGATGGGGGTCGCAATGGGTTTGTTGGCGGCGGTGGGTCAAGCCGTTGCAACGCTCATGATCAAGCCCTTGATGAGCACAGGCATTGATGCTGTGGCGGCTTCAGCTGTAAGGGCAACTGCCAGTTTTGTCGCGCACTTGTTGTTGCTGTGGGCGGGGCTTGGCTTGGCAAAATTGGCCAATCCCCTAAATTGGAAAACGCTGTTGAACACCGCTCTGAGTGCTGGCATCTCCATGGTCATTGGAATGACTTTGATCTTGCAGGCACTCAAGACAGGGCAAGCCAATTTGGTTGCCATCTTTTCTTCGATCGCACCGGTCTTGCTCTTGCCTTTGCTGTGGGCGGTCTATCGAAGGCAACCAGCAGCTGGCGCC
>JBIKJX010000394.1:0-2563 GCA_044360785.1 Limnohabitans sp. | reverse complement strand
AAAACCGTCGTGAAGGATTTCCAGGCCAACATCGCAACGCCGGTCACCGCCAACAACGCCGCACCCTTGCGGACCTTTCCCGCCAACATCCCGGAAGTCCAGGTGAAGGGGTTTGAGGCCGACCTGGCCGCGCTCGTTTTCACCGGATTCACGCTCCGTGCGTCGCTGGCTTACGCCGACGGAACCTACACCGATTACCCTGCCGGCCCCTGCCCGCTCGAATGGCAGAACCCCAATGCCACCGGCGGCTGCCAGGCGCTGGTGCCGCCGACAACGCTGGCAAACCAGACCGTAAACCCGCGCGGCAATCCGGCCATTCCCGGCGCTTACGTGCTGACCGGGCTGCCATTGGCCGGCCTGTCGAAGTGGGTCGGCACGCTGGGCTTCGATTACACCACCCAGGCGGGCAGCGGTCAGGCCTATGTCCACGCCGACTGGAATGTGCGCTCCGGATACAACGCGGACACCACGAACTCCCGCTACACATGGCTCGGTGGATATGGCGTGGTGAACGCCAGCGTAGGCTACCGGCTCGACAAGGGCTGGGAGGCCGAGGTGTTCGCGCGCAACTTGCTGGACAAGGACTACGCCACCGCGCTGACGATTCAGACGGGCAATTCCGGATTGATACTCGGCCAGGCTGGTGAGCCGCGACTGATTGGCGTCGGCTTTCGCACACGGTTCTGACGTTGCCGGAGCGAGTTTGCGAAGAAGCGATTTAAGTCACTATTGGTGACCACTTCATACGATCCGCGAACCGATCACCCGGTTTGAAGCCAAGTACCCGAATCTTCGCCAACCAGCTCGCCTTCGTGGGCCTCGCTCCGCCGCAATTCCCGCCGCCGCAGCGACAGACGCCGCGCTTTGGACGCACTACATCTATCGACTGCCAGACAACAGCGCAATGTAGATCCCGGCTATCGCAAGAAATAGCGCGTGCATCGCGATTAATACGGGGACAATTACCGAAAGAAGTAATTTAGATTTGCTGGCTGTCTGGTTATGCATTGCCGATGAAATCTGCCGCTTTCGCAGCCTTTGTATCTCCAGCGACGACCCACTTAACTGAACCATGATCCTTTCAACTTTCAAGGACACCGTCGATCGCTCTTTCTGTGCTCACCTCGATTGACGCCGTCGCGTCTGACTACAACTGGCGAACTCCCGATACGACGTCCAGATAGCCCTCGACGCTGGCAATCAACGGCGCCTCCGGCACGACGTACAAGCACCGACGATCATCGGCGGACCGATTAAAGCGACACCAATTCATGTTTCGAATCTTTCGGAGATGATTCCTGACCCCCACCTCACTGTAGCCGAGAATCATATGCACCTGCTTCTTTCGGAGCGGCGCACCGTTCCGCCAATACAGGTATATGAGGAGCGAGATCTCGAGATTGATCAGCACACCCGCCCGAGGCAAACGGTTCTGCATAAATCTTCGCGCGTCGAGCAATCTACCGCAGAGCAGCTTGTTGAGCTGAACTCTATTCAGTTTCTCACACCGCGAACTTCGGTTTTGCAAGCCGGAATCTCATGGAATATCTAAGAGATGATGTTCCCTACGCTGAGGAACGACTGCAGCGTAATCCGCTCGAAATATCCCGTCAAAAAAAAAAGCGGCGCTTACTTTCGGTTTCTTTTTTGACCGGGCAGCCACTCATCGACTAAATTATTTTTGGTATTTTTATATAAGTAAAAATGCAATGCATTTTAATTTACGATACGCAATCATTTTTCTTTGCTTTCCAATATCAGAGTTCACTTTTGCGCAGGGAAAGTCGTTCAACTGTACCTTCCGGAGCGAAGTCAGGGTGAGCTCCCTCTCGGTGACCGCCCCCATCACCGAGATAAAGTTGATTTCTGACAGCGTCGTGATCGAGTACGCCGAAGCTGGACAGGCCTCGGTCACAGACGAGAGATCCGGCCTTCGAACCGAGATGCGTCGCGTAGGGATGAACGACAGCGATCACTTGGTGGACCTGTCGCGGGCACCGCAGATCTCGATCCTGTCCATCCTCGGGGCCGATGCCACCGGGAAGACGATCGCGATCTGGTCGTTCCACGCATGGGGTGACTTGTCAGGCGCTCTGCCGAAGGCGTTTACTCGTCCCGCACAACGCTTCGGCTATTGCACCAAGCTTTGACGCCCGACAATTGAATACTATTTTCGGGCACGCCATGGTGGGCGTGGCAGCCGCCATCTTTTTGACCGCTGGCATCTTATGGTTGACGCTTAGTCGCTCGAGACAGCACGGGTCAAAAAGGCCGTACAAATACTGCTTTTATTGCGGGGATCCGATTCCGGAAAACGATCGAGAATGCCCGCATTGCGGGAACACACCGGAGTGAGCCCCTCACGGCGGCACTCGCCCTCACTCCGAGCGATTCATATCCTGCGGACTATCGCGTTGTAGAGATCGATCGCTCACGCATCGGAGGGATCGCGCAGGTCAAGGCGTGGCGTCGCGTCACTCCCACTCGATCGTCGCCGGCGGCTTACCGGTGATGTCATAGACCACGCGGCTGATGCCCTTCACCTCGTTGACGATGCGACGCG
>JBIKJX010000380.1:0-2578 GCA_044360785.1 Limnohabitans sp. | reverse complement strand
TGCCTTGATGGCGGCACACATGGCTGGGTTGAATTCAAAACGCACAAAATGCACAGCTGAAGTTTTTTCGTCATTTTCTCGGTCTAGGTCTTCGTCAGCGATGGCATACACGCGAGCATGACCTTCGACCTCCACAAACATCCGATCTTCAATGCCAATGAGTCGTGCCAGTTCACGCTTGCGCTCGTTGATGTCAATGTATTCCAACATCATGGTGGCTTTCCAATTGCGGCCCTCAGGCACCAAAGGGGCATAGGCTTCAATTTCGTCCTGGATGCCCTCTTCCTCGAAGATTTTTTCAATGCGCAACATTTCTTGAATTTGATAGCGAATGGTGGTCTCGCTTTCAAACTGCAAATTCACATGGTCGCCTAATCTGACGCTGCGTAATTTGCGATGCGCAATGATGCTGGGTTTGTTAACTTTGCGCCACTTGGTGTAAGCCTCTAGTGACATCAAGCTCTCGGGGGTAATGTGACCTGTCAATTGCATTTGCAACTCCGTTATTTATTTCAAACCGTATGCTTTGCGCACCAAGGTCAGTGGGTGATTGAGTTCAGGCGCACCCAAACCATTGACCTCAAATCCTTGTGCAATGTGATGACCTCCCAAGGGGCAGTCTGAACTGATGAAGTCAGGCTTGCTGCCATCCTTCATGGTGGCCATGGCTTTGAACACGGGCTTACCAATTTTCATGGCGACATCGTGAGAGCCTTTTTTAACGCCGTAGGTGCCCGCATGGCCAGAGCAACGCTCAATCGTGTTGATCTCCGTACCTGGAATCATCTTCAGCATTTCTTCGGTTTTGCGACCAATGTTTTGCACCCTGCCATGGCAAGGAATTTGGTAACTCACGTTGCCCAGTTTTTCTGGAAATTCTGTTTTTAACAGGCCATCCCGCTTTCGAGCCATGAAGTACTCGAAGGGATCCCACATGCTTTCTTTGACCAATTGCGTGTCGCTGCAATCTGGGAACATCAAAGGAATTTCTTGTTTGAACATCAATGCGCAGCTTGGAACAGCGGCCATGATGGCATAGCCGTCTTTGGCATACTTGCTTAAAACAGGGATGTTGGCATCCTTCGATTCCTTCACAGAATCGAGATCACCCAATTCAAGCTTGGGCATGCCGCAACATTTCTCTTTTTCAACAATCACATAAGGAATGTCGTTGTGATTCAATATTTTGAGCAAATCATGGCCAATGCCTGGCTCGTTGTAATTGATGTAGCAGGTTGAGAAGATAGCCACTTTGCCCGGCGTCTTTTCGCCATCCACCACTTTCACAGTTTCTGCTTTTTCTGCACTAGAACGGAATTTACGTGTGGCCAATGAAGGCAACCATGCATTTTGATCAATGCCTAGAGTGGACTCCATCACACTGCGAGCCGCTTTGGTTTGGTTGATGGCATTGACAGCCTGAACCACAATTGGAATTCCAGCCAAAGAACCGTGCGTATCGGTAGAGGCTAAAAAACTCTCAGCAGCACCCACCTCCCCTTTTTTGAATTTGATGGCTTTGGCGCGCAGCATGGTGTGCGGGAAATCCAAGTTCCACTCATGGGGTGGTGTGTAGGGGCACTTGGTCATGTAACAAAGGTCACACATGAAGCACTGGTCAACCACCTTCCAATAATCTTTTTTGTCGACGCCATCGACTTCCATGGTTGAGCTTTCATCAACCAGATCGAACAAAGTGGGAAATGATCCACACAAGCTCACACAACGACGGCAGCCGTGGCAGATGTCAAAAATTCGCTCGAGTTCGTTGAAGCATGAATCCTCGTTGTAAAAGTCTTCGCTTTGCCAATCTAAAGGATGTCGTGTTGGGGCTTCCAAATTGCCTTCTTTGGCCATGTGGGTCTCCTAATGTTGATTCAATTTCGCAAACAGTTAAGACAATATCGAACTGCTTGCGAAATTGCTGCACTCACACGGAGAGCAGCAATTCTTGGCTAGAAATTAATCGACCAATTCGTTCAAAGCTTTTTGATAGCGGTTGGCGTGTGAGCGCTCGGCCTTGGCCAAGGTTTCAAACCAATCAGCAATTTCATCAAAGCCTTCATCACGCGCTGTCTTGGCCATACCGGGGTACATGTCTGTGTACTCGTGCGTTTCGCCAGCAACAGCAGATGCCAAGTTTTGACGTGTGGAGCCAATTGGCAAGCCAGTCGCTGGATCGCCAGACTGCTCGAGGAACTCGAGGTGGCCGTGAGCGTGACCGGTTTCGCCTTCAGCGGTAGAACGGAACAAAGCTGCAACATCGTTCTGACCTTCAACGTCAGCCTTGTTTGCGAAATACAAATAGCGACGGTTAGCCTGTGACTCGCCTGCGAAGGCGTCTTTCAGACATTGTTCCGTGCGCGAGCCTTTGAGTGCTGCCATGGTTATCTCCTTGATGTAAAAAAATGCTTTGGCCGATTTGCCAAAGACCATCAAAGCATAGCCAGAACTTGAGAAAGCAACATTGCATTTCTCAATGACCTAAATTGAAAAAGCCAATTGACTGGTAATAACCCTAGGCCCCAGATCAAATGTCAACTTTCAATGACAGTCGTCAAGATGCGCCATCAAGATC
>JBIKJX010000395.1:0-2589 GCA_044360785.1 Limnohabitans sp. | reverse complement strand
TCACTTAAGCTACTTGCTGCAAAAAATCAATCGGCCGCAATCAGGCGCCTGAGCCATCGCCCCCATGACACGTTCACTCATCAGTTCGGGCTCTACCTTCGAAGCCGAGATCGGCTACAGCCTAGCCGATGTGGTGAGGATGACTGATGTCTTGCCGGATGGCAGCCAGTTCAAAGACTGCTGGCCGGTGCTGCGCCAATACTTCGGCGCCGTGCGGCCTGCGGCCATGATGACTTCCGCAGGGCTGGCCGATCCTCGGATGAAGATTGAGATTGAGGTGACGGCGCTGAGGCAGTTGGCTTGAGGTCGAAAGCGAGGTGGCTAGAAATTTGACTCCGACACCAATTATTCCTATTCCCAATGACGGTGGCATATTGCGCATCGAGTTGGGTTTGATTTTTGCAATTTACGTTTTCTACGGAACACACTGACATGAAAAAAACCATGCTTGTTTCTTTAGCCACCCTTTCCCTGTCCGCGTGCGTACAAGATGCATCACGCACCATGCCCATCCAAAAGGTCGAATCGGCAGCCCGCCCTCACATGGGTGTTCGTGTGCCAGTGTCTGTGGGCAAGTTTGACAACCGCTCGTCTTTTATGCGCGGCATTTTCTCCAACAACGAAGACCGTATGGGCAGCCAAGCGCAAACCATTTTGGTCACCCACCTGCAACAAAGCCACCGCTTCAATGTGCTCGACCGTTCTGTCATGGGCGAAATCAAGCAAGAAGCCGAGTTCAAAAAACAAATTCAAAATATCAAAGGTGCCGACTACGTAGCGGCGCGCGTCAAGGTAGTTGTCGCCTCATTCATGCAGCCAGGGGCTGTTTATCCGTGCAATCCGAATGCGTGTTGGTGATCGAGTCGCGTTCTGGGTTGAGCGTGACGACGCCGATGGGCGACCAGTTGCGCGTCTTGCCGGACCAGCGCGCCGGATGGAGTTCCCGGCAGCGGGTGTACAGGTCGTGTCGGGCAGCAAGAATCGCGTGATCCTTGTAGGCATGACGCTGGGCGGGGCTGACGTAGCGGATGCCGCTGTGGCGGTGGTCAACGTTGTACCAGTGCACAAAGCTTGCCGCCCAAGCACGGGCTTCATCCAAAGTGGCAAATCCTTTTGTTGGGAACTCGGGGCGGTACTTGGCGGTGCGGAACAGCGACTCGGCGTAGGCGTTGTCGTCGCTCACGCGCGGGCGCGAGTACGAGGGCTTGATGCCCAGCCAGTTGAGCATGGCCAGCACCGTCGTGGCCTTGAGCGTGGAGCCGTTGTCTCCGTGCAGCACCGGCTTGGCAGCCATCGTGGCAATGCCCTCGGCCAGTGCCGTGCGGCGCACCAGGTGCACGGCGTGGTGGGACTCGTCCGTCTCGTGCACCTCCCAGCCTACGATCTTGCGGCTGTACAGGTCCAGGATCAAGTACAGGTGGAACCAGCGTCCCAGCACGGTGGCCGGCAGGTAGGTCATGTCCCAGCACCACACTTGGCCCGGTGCGTCAGCAATGTGCGTGGTCGGCGGCCTGACGGGCTTGGGCGCCTTGGCGCGCCCACGGTGAGCGTTTTGTCCTTGCTGGCGCAGCACGCGGGCAAAGCTGGACTCGCTGGCCAGGTACACGCCCTCATCGGCCAGCATGGGCACAATACGCGCCGGTGGCACGGCGGCAAAACGCGGCTCGTTGGCCACGGCCAACAGCTTCTCACGCTCGGCCTGGCTCAAGGCATGGCTTGGGGTCGCACGGACGGCATGGGGTCGGCCATCGCCCGCCACAAGCCCTTTGTGGGCCTTCCAGCGTTGCAGTGTGCGCTCATCAATGCCGGCGGTCTCGCAGGCCAGACGCAACCGCGCGCCTGCGCTGTGCGCCGCCTCAATGTCCCGGGCCAGCGCCTGGCGATCTTCGAGGCCGATCATTCGTCCTCGCCCTTGTTGAAGATCGCCGCGACTTTTTTTGACAGAACCAAGAGAGCTGCCGTCTCGGCCAAGGCTCGGTCCTTGCGCAGAAGGTCGCGCTCGAGCTCCTTGATGCGTTTTTTGTCTTGCCGAGTCGCCTGCGGGCTGGCGCGGGCCTCCTCGGGCTCGGCCAGCGCGGCGGTGGCGCTGGTGCGCCACTTGTCCAGCTCGGCCGGGAACACCCCATGCTGGCGGCACCAAGCTCCTTTGGTGGCCTCGTCCATGGCCGCCGTGGTGATCACAGCCTCAAGTCGAGCCGCCGCAGTCCAGGCCCGCCCTCGGGCGGGCCTGGACTGCGCATCGTCGAGCCAGCGCTCCAGCGTACCCACTCCAACACCTATTTCATGCGCGACGACTTGCACCGCTGCGCTCTGCGGCGGCAGCAACCTGGCTACCGCTTTGTCTTTGAATGCTTGTCCGTATCGAGCCACTTTTGTCTTTCATCGCCGCCCCCCAGGGTTTTGGTTCTATTGGGGCGACAACTATTCTGACGCAGGGGGACCTGCTCTTCTTCACGACATGCCCCTTGTTCCATAGGGTGAAAAATCATGCCGGATTTTCTACTTCTCAACGGTTAGGTTTTCTGGGTCAGGGTCACAGCCGCGCTAACAGTTCCCAAGTGGGCATAAACACACGCAGCTTGGCTATCT
>JBIKJX010000044.1:0-9725 GCA_044360785.1 Limnohabitans sp. | reverse complement strand
GACGCGTGCAATGGTGTCCATGCCAGTGCCAGGCGTGAAGGGCACCACAATTTTGAGCGTTTGTGCGGGGAAGTTGGCTTGGGCCATCGCGCTCAGGCTGGCAGTGCCTAAGACCATGCCAGCGAGGCCAGCGAGACTTGAAATGGCCAACAGACGACGTTGAATGCTTTTCATTGGTTTGACTCCTAATGGGTTTGTGTTTTGGATGGATTATTTTTTGGCCGGTGGAATTTTGAAGAGGCGCTCTGCATTGCCTTCAAAAAACGCTTGCCGCACTTGCGGTGCCATGTCGAGGTTTTCCAAAATGGCCACTTCTTCGGGCACATATTGGTAGGGGTAGTCCATGGCGTACAACACGCGGTCGGGGCCCATAAAGTCTTGTGTAAATTTGAGCGCTGCGCCCCATGCCACACCGCTGTTGGTAATGTGAAAATTCTCGCGCAGGTAGTCGCTGGGCTTGCGCTTGATGGGCTGCACGCTGGGGTAGCGCTTCGATTTGACGGTGGCTGCGTGCATGTAATCCAAGCGGTAGGCCCAGAACGGCAAAGCCTCTCCCATGTGACCCAAAATAATTTGCAGCTTCGGAAACCTGTCAAACACGCCGGAGGTAATCAGGCGCATGGCATGCAAACCTGTCTCAACACCAAAGCCATAAATGGCGCCATCGAGTCCCGCTTCAATGAAGTGCTGAATCATGCTCGCGGGCATGGCATTCGGATGCAAATAAATGGGCGTGCCCATGGCCTCGGCTGCTTCAAAGATCGGCCAAAACTTGGTGTCCGACAAATATTCACCGTGGGTGTGAGAGTTGATCACCACCGAATTCATGCCCAACTGATTCACGCCGCGTTGAATCTCTTTGGCAGCAGCAGCGGGATCTTGAGGCGCCACTGCAATCATGCCCACCAAACGGTCGGGGTGACGGCGCGTGGCTTCGGCCAGAATGTCATTGGCGACAGGCGCAAACGCTACGGCAGTTTCTTTGTCCATGATCTGAACGCCAGGAGAGGTCAGGCCGATGACCTGCACGTCGACGCCTGCTTCGTCCATGTGTTGGAGACGCAGCTGGTCTAAATCGACCAAGCAACGCATGATGTGCTGGGCGCGTTCGCTGGGGCTGCTCATGTAAAAACCCATGAGGTTTTTAAAGCCGACGTCAACATTGTCTTTGGCCAGAATTTTTTTGTAAATTTCCAGCATCTCAGGCGGCGAAAAAGCCTCTTCCGTGGCAATTCTTCGATAAGACCGCTTTGGCAAATTGAGTAGGGTCATGTGATGGTTCAGTGAGGGACAGCCATTGACGAAAGCGCGTCAAAACGTGTCGCAGATTGTGCATGGATTCAGATAATTTTGCTTGGCGCCAATGAGACATGGACAACCCTGTGCCAACTAGGGACATAGGTTATTTCCCTCTAGGAGAATTTGACAACTGCCGCTACAAAGTAAGTCTTCAATTCAATCCTCAGGAGACCTTTCTCATGAAGCTGTCTGTCAACGGAAAGAGCCACACGCTCGATGTCGAACCAGAAATGCCCTTGCTGTGGGCCTTGCGAGACGAACTTGACATCAAAGGCCCTAAGTTTGGTTGTGGTGTCGCGCAATGCGGATCCTGCACGGTCCTGCTCAATGGCGAGCCCGTTCGCTCTTGTTCCTACCCCGTGTCAGTAGCGGCTGGTCAAAAAGTCATCACCATTGAGGGCTTGGCAGACAAAGGCAAATTGCATGCGGTCCAACAAGCGTGGATTGACCATCAAGTGCCACAGTGCGGTTACTGCCAAGGCGGTCAAATGTTGGCAGCGGTTGCACTCTTGAAGAAAAAGCCCAAGCCCACCGACCAAGACATTGATGCGGCCATGACCAACATTTGCCGCTGCGGCACCTATGCGCGCATTCGTGCAGCCATTCATTCAGTGGCCAAGAAGGGAGGTCGCGCATGAACACCCCCAGCAATCTTCAACAAGACACTGACAAACCAGGCATGGACCGCAGGCACTTTCTGAAAGTGTCTAGCACGGCCAGTGCGGGCATGTCCTTGGGTTTCTTTTTGCCTGAGCGTGTGGCGGCAGCAGACAAGCCACAACTCAATGTTTGGATTGAAATCGAACCCAATGACACCATCGTGATTCGATATGCGCGCGCAGAAATGGGTCAAGGCAGTATGACGTCTGCGCCCATGATGATTGCAGAAGAACTCGAAGCCGATTGGAAAAAAGTGCGCATTGAGTACGCTACCGCGCACGACAATCTTCGCACCAAACGCGCCTACGGCGACATGGCCTCGGTTGGAAGCCGCACCATTCGCCACTCACAAGAGTACTTGCGCAAAGCGGGTGCAACTGCGCGTGAAATGTTGGTCACTGCTGCCGCCCAAAAATGGAATGTGCCCGCCAGTGAGTGCAAAGCCGCCTTGAACAAGGTGACGCACACACCTTCTAAGCGCAGCTTCACATACGGTCAATTGGCCAGTGATGCCGCCAAACTAGAAGCCCCCAAAACGGTTCAGCTCAAAGACCCCAAAAACTGGACCATCATTGGCAAATCGATTCCCCGAGTCGATATTCCAGACATCGTGGTGGGCAAGCGCCAATATGGCATTGACACCCAACTGCCGGGCATGTTGCATGCCGCGATTGCAGCTTGCCCTGTGTTCAATGGCACAGTCAAATCGTTGGACGCCTCCAAAGTTGAAAATCGTCGCGGCATTGTCAAGGTTTTGAACTTGGGCACCTTTGTGGCCGTGGTGGCCGACAACTGGTGGCGTGCCAAAGAAGCGCTGCGCGAAGTGGCTGTCGATTGGGATGTGGGCGAGCACGGCACTTTGAGCAGTGCCGCCATCATGGCGCATTTCAAGGCGGGCATGTCACAGCCAGAATTGGCTGTCGCGCGCAACGACGGCAATACGCTAGAGGCCCTTTCCAAAGCCGCTAAAGTGGTTGAGGCCGAGTACTTCACACCTTACTTGGCGCACGCCACCATGGAGCCCATGGTGTGTACCGCTTGGTTGCAAGGCGACAAACTCGAAGTGTGGTCTTCTAGTCAAAACCCAGAAGCCACATTGGCGGTCAGTGCGGCCACTGCAGGTGTGCCGCCTGCCAACGTCAAAGTTCACCCAGTGCAGTTAGGCGGCGGTTTGGGCCGCAAGAGCCCGCAAGACTTTACGCGTCAGGCCGTCATGATTGCCAAGGCCATGCCTGGCAAGCCCGTCAAAATGTTGTGGTCACGTGAAGAAGAAATTCAACACGGCTTGTACCGCCCTGCCAGCTTGATGCGATTCAAAGCAGGCTTGGATGCCAACGGCAAAGTGGACGCACTGCACATTCGCGTGAGTGCGCCTTCTATCTTGGCCACATTGCTCAAGTTGCCTTTGCCCAAAGGTGTCGACGGTCAGGCTGTGGCCTGTTTCAACGATCACCCCTACGCCATCCCCAACACCTTGGTTGATTACGCACAGCGCAATACCAATGTGCCTGTGGGTTTTTGGCGCACAGTGGGCCATTCACAGAATCCATTTGGTCGTGAATGCTTTATCGATGAATGTGCACAGGCTGCGGGCAAAGATCCTGTGGCGTACCGTTTGGACATGTTGCCCAACAACGAAACATCCAAACGTGATCGCGCCATTTTGGAAGCAGTGACCAAGGCCGCAGGTTGGGGCAGTCAATTGCCAGCGGGCGTATTCCGCGGTGTTGCCGAGACAGAAGGCTATGGCAGCTGGACTGCGTGCGTTTGCGAAGTGTCAGTCAATGCACGCAACGAAGTCAAAATTCACCGCGTTGTGATTGGCATTGATCCTGGTTATGCGGTCAACCCCGACAACATCGTGGCCCAATTCCAAGGCAGTGTGGTGCATGGTTTAACGGCAATTTTCTGGGGTGAAAACACCATCAAAGAAGGCCGTGTGGAGCAATCTAACTTCCACGATTACCGCATGATGCGTCTCAACGAGATGCCGAAAGTGGAGGTGGTCATTGCACCGACCGGTGGTTTCTGGGGCGGTGTGGGTGAGCCTGCGCAAGCACCACTGGCGCCTGCTTTGGCCAATGCCATTTCGGCTGCCATGGGCAAACGCATTCGCTCATTGCCACTCAAAAATCACGGCCTGACACTCAAGGCTTGATCAAGCCTGAGGCATTGATGGCATGAACGCTGATGGCTGGTTAAGACGCAAGGGGCTGCAAAGCCTCTTGCTCTCAGGCCTTGTCTGGCCTGGCTTGGGTGCGCGCATGGCTTACGCACAGCGAATGAATTCGGGCCGCTTGCAAACCTTTGAAGACATGGTGCAACCCATCGTCAAGGGTGCGCCTATTTTTAAAAAAGATGTGACGTTAGAGGCACCTCTTTTAGCTGACAACGGCTCTTTGGTGCCCGTTCAAATCCAAGTGCAAAGTCCCATGTCTGCCCAAGACCATGTGACGCACATTTACTTGTTGTCGCAGCGCAATCCGGTAACGCAAATGGCGCTTTTTCAGCTGGGCCCTTGGAATGGCCGCGCAGAAGTCAGTACGCGTGTGCGCTTGGCTGGTACACAAGAAGTCGTTGCTTTGGCGCGTCTGTCCAATGGCGAGTTTCGATACAGCCAAATGGAGATTGTGGTCACTGAATCTGCTTGTGTGGACGCGTCATGAACAGGGTACGCGTTCAGTGGCCTGACAAAATCAGTGCAGGTCAGGTGGTCAAAGTCAGAATGCTCATTCAGCATCCGATGGACACCGGGTATTTGCAAGACTTCTCGGGCAAGTTGGTGCCACGAAACGTCATTCAATGGTTGACATGCACATTGGGCGGTCAAGAAGTCTTTCGCGTTGAAACCTCTTCAGGAGTCTCTGCCAATCCCTACTTTGAATTTTTTGTGCGAGCCACCCAAACGGCTGAGTTCAAAATTGAGTGGACTGACGACAAAGGTGCGAAGGGTCAGCACCTTCAGATTTTCAATGTGACCAGTTAGTGCGCTATGGCCGCAAGCAGCCCATAGACATCGCCACCAGACTGTCCAATGCTGCACTAGATTCAAGCTGCTCTGGCATGTCTTCCAGCATCGATCGAATGACGCTTCGCAAGCCCTGGCCCAATAGGTAGGCCGCCAATTCAGGTTGTGGCGTGGTTATTTCGGCTTCATAAATTTTGAGCAGAGGTAACCAAGTTGCTTCAATGAATTCAGCGGGCGATTGATACGGGCCACGCCACATCCCTAGATGTAAAGCATTGTGATAACGCAAATGAAAGGCCTGATTCAATTTGAACAAACGCAGTTCAACGCGAATGATGTTGGCCAAAATTTCTCGCAAAGCTTGCGCCAAAGACATGCCAACCAATTTTTCGCGCAACAGCAAAAGTTGTTTGGCCTCTTCGTCTAGAACTTGCTCATAGAGCATGGCCACGATGGCGTCTTTGTTGGGGAAATATTGATAGATCGAGCCAACTGCAGCACCCGACAATTCTGCAATTCTGGCAACCGTGAGTGCTTCGTCACCCCCCTCATCCAAGATTCGCATGCTGGCCTGTGCCACGGCATCTACCAATGCACGCGAGCGTGATTGATTGGGGCGCTTTCGCAACGTAGGCAACTCTCTGGGAGATGCCCACTCTAAGGCCTGTGAGGAATTGCGATTCTTGGGCATCAAAATGCGAGTGTTGTCTGCTTGAATGAAAGTTTATTCTAAATACATGAATGAAATCAGTCACTTAGATGCGCATCGTTCTGTCTAAAAAAGCGACTATCGCAAAGCGGGACTGATTCATACACTTTGAGCCATTGCAAAAACAAAAGCTTCACTAGGTTCACACAGAACCCATTCTGACAGCTGAATTCGTTGTTGCGCATTGAATCAATAAAAGGAGACGCGTGTGTATCAAACTTTGACTGCTCAAGCCCTAGGCCCAGCCATTGGCGCTGAAGTGCAAAACTTGGATTTAAAAAACGGCTTTTCAGAGACCATGCTGAAAGAGTTGGAAGCGGTTCTAATCAAGCACGAAGCCATCCTTTTGCATGTGCCAGACTTAACACCCGAGCAGCATTTGGTGCTGGCGCAATATTTCGGGCAGCCCGAAGTTCACACCTTCTATCCCAATTTGGGCGCGGGCTTTGAACAAATCACCATCATTGATTCCAAGTTGGGCGATCGGGCCGACATGTGGCATCACGACGAAACGTTTTTACCCAGCCCGCCCATCGTCACCATGACGCAAGCCAAAATTTTGCCGCCTTGTGGTGGCGATACTTGCTGGATCAGCATGACCACCGCTTACGACGCCTTGTCTTCACGAATGAAACAGTATTTGGAAGGCTTGTCCGCATGGCATGACATGAATGGCCCCATGACCGCTGCACTGCGCCATGGTGCGGTCACGCACGAGCGCTACTTGCAAGTGATCAATATGAACAAGCGTCATTTGCACCCCATGGTCAAGACGCACCCTTTGACGGGCCGAAAAGCCCTCTACATCAGCCCCACTTACACCACGCACATTGATGGCATTGAGCCCGCAGAAAGCGAAGCGATCTTGGCTTACTTGCATGCACACTGCCAACATGTGAAGTTTGTTCATCGTCATCGCTGGCAGGTGGGCGATATGATGATTTGGGACAACCGCAGCGTGATTCACCACGCCATCTTGGACTACCAACCGCATCAGCGCAGAATGCACAGAGCCTCTGTATTTGCACACGGTGCTCATGCACATGCCTGAACAGACTTGCATTCGACAAATTCGCACGATAGACACTTGCCATAGAGAGACCCATCACGATGCCCATGAAGAATGATTTGAATTTTGAATTGCTGGCGCAATACGCACCCAGGCCAGGTCGTCGTCCCTTGTTGCCAGAACTGACGCCACACCAGCAAGTGGCCATGCTTTGCCGCGTGTTGCACCGAGAAGGGTATAACGATCACATTGCAGGCCACATCACCGTCAAGCAAGATGACGGCACCTACTTGGCCAATCCTTGGGAATTGACTTGGGCGGAAGTGACTGCGTCGGACATTTTGCGCTTAGATGCCAATGGCAAAGTGATTGAAGGCGATTGGAACATCACACCCGCCATCAATCTACACATCGATGTGCATGCGGCGCGTCATGATGTCGAAGTGGTGATTCACAACCATCCTGCTTGGGGTTCTGTGTGGTCGGCAGTCAAACGCACACCGCCCATTTACGATCAAACCTCTGCGCTGGTCGATACCGACCCAGTCATTTACGACGAGTATGGCGGTACGGTTGAAGATGGCGCATTGGGCCTCGCAGCAGCCTCATCGTTGGGTCAAGAAAAGTGGGCCTTGTTGGCCAACCATGGGGTGTTGTTGGTGGCCAATGGCATTCGCCAAGCGCACCTCAGAGCCATTACGCTGGAGTGGCGTTGCCGCATGGCTTGGAGAGTCGAAATGTTGGGTGGCGGCACACCCTTGTTGGCCAGTGTGGTGACCAAGACGGGACAAAGAACCGATGCCAATGGCTTTCCATTTTTGTGGGAAGCCATGGCTCGCGAAGAAATTCGTCAGGACCCTTCGGTCTTGTTATAAACCGCGCAACACTTACTCGGCTTTGATGCCGGCGGCTTTCACCACGGTGCCATATTTGGCCAGATCGCGGGACATCTCTGCACCAAAGTTTTCTGCAGTGCCAGGTGCTGCTGTGATGCCCATGCCGTTTAGGCGCTCCTTCACTTCTGGGTCGTTGAGGACGGCATTCAGTTCGGTGTTGAGGCGCGTCAAGATGGCGCGCGGTGTTTTGGCGGGGGCCAACAAGCCCACCCAAGAGCTGGCTTCAAAATCGGCCACACCGTTTTCGACAAAGGTGGCCACATCGGGCAGAGAGTTGGCGCGCTTGCTGCTGGACACTGCAATGGGCATCAACTTGCCCGACTTCACATGCGGAATCGCACCGGCAATGGCGGTGTACACCAGAGGAATGTTGCCACCCAAAACATCTGTCATGGCTTGGCCGCCGCCTTTGTAAGGCACATGAACCAAATTGGCGCCAGTTTTTTGGCGCAAAAGTTCGCCAGCAATGTGGGGGGTGCCGCCCGTGCCAGATGTGCCGTAAGACAGGCCGCCTTTTTCTGATTTAGACAATGCAATGACATCTTTCAAAGTCTTGGCGGGGAAGTTGGGGTGGGCCACCAAAATCAAAATAGCATCGCCAATTTTGCCAATCGGTGCAAAGTCTTTGAGCGTGTCGAAACCAGTTTTAGGAAAGACATGCGGGTTGATGACCATGGTGCCATCAAAGCCCAAAAGCAAGGTGTAGCCATCGGGCTCTGCAGTGGCCACTTGTTGCGTGCCAATGTTGCCTGACGCACCCGGCTTGTTGTCCACTACCACTTGTTGTCCCAAACGTTTTGACAACTGCTCGGCAATCAGTCGGCCACTCGTATCGGTTACGCCACCAGGCGTGAAGGGCACCACCAAGCGAATGGGTTTGCTGGGGTAATTTTGCGCCATGGCGCTGCCCGCAAAAGCCAGTGCAGTGCCTACCAAAGCGGCTTGAAGCCAATTACGACGAAAAATAGATGGCATGGTTTTGTCTCCTGTTGATTGAATTATTTTGTATCAGCGTATCGTTTTTCAAATGCCCAGACATCCTCAAAGCCCATTAGCTTGGTGAGGTCTGCAAAATCGTAAAGAGGCGTGTTGCCGCCGCTGGAAGAGCCCTGTGTTTGAAACTGTTGATAAACACTTTGCATGGCATGAACGGCTGCCAACAATGCTGTCACTGGAAAAATGGCCAACTTGTAGCCAATTGATTCCAACTCTTGCCTGGACAAAACAGGTGTTCGTCCCTTTTCAACCATGTTGGCCAGCAAGGGCAAATCAAAGGACTGGCCAATGCGGCGCATTTCTTCTTCAGACTCGGGCGACTCCACGAACAAAATATCGGCGCCGGCCCGTGCATAGGCTTCCGCGCGGCGCAGTGCCTCGTCTAAACCCAAGGTGGTTCTGGCATCGGTGCGCGCAATGATTAAAAAATTGGGGTCGGTGCGTGAGTCTGCGGCTACCTGAATTTTGCGTACCATGTCGGCCATGGGAATGACCCTTCGGCCAGGTGTGTGGCCACATTTTTTGGGGAACTCTTGATCTTCCAATTGAATGGCGGCTGCGCCTGCGGCTTCATAACCTCGAATGGTGTGGCGCATATTGAGCAGGCCACCGTAGCCCGTGTCGGCATCGGCAATGAGCGGCGTTTTAGCCATGCCTGACATGGCTGTGACACGGCCCACCATGTCGCTGTAAGTGGCAAGCCCTGCATCGGGAAGCCCCATGTGCGAGGCGACGGTGCCATAGCCGGTCATGTAGAGGGCATCAAAGCCAAAAGAGTCTGCCAACCTGAGGGAGACCATGTCAAATACACCGGGAGCGACAACCAGTCCGGGTTCTTGAAGGCGTTGTTTCAGCCTTGCGCGAAGTGTTTCATTCATGACAGCAAAGAATTGTTTTTGGTGATTCAATGTACCACTGGCAATTGATTTAACCCATCGGAGTTTTCATGGATCTGAACTTAAGTGGCAAACATATTTTGATTACGGGCGGCAGCAAAGGCATTGGTTTGGCTTGCGCCCAAGCATTTTTGGCTGAAGGTGCGCGTGTGAGTTTGGTGTCTAGAAGCGAGGCCAATTTGGCGCGTGCATGCGAGAGCTTGTCCGCGCATGGCAACGATTGCGTGCAAACCCATGCCGCCGATTTAACCCAACCCGCCTCAGCACAGGCAGCGCTGGACGCGGCCATTGC
>JBIKJX010000379.1:0-2598 GCA_044360785.1 Limnohabitans sp. | reverse complement strand
CCATGATTTGTGTGGCCGTGGACACCGGCACTGCAAAGCCAATGCCCATATTGCCCCCAGAGCGTGAATAAATGGCGGTATTGATGCCCATCAATAAGCCATTGGCATCGACCAATGCGCCGCCTGAATTACCAGGGTTGATGGCGGCATCGGTTTGAATGAAGTTTTCAAAGGTGTTGATGCCCAATTGTTTGCGGCCCAAGGCGCTCACAATGCCTGAAGTGACAGTTTGACCCACGCCAAATGGGTTGCCAATGGCCAAAACGGCATCCCCCACTTGCAAGGTTTCCATTTGACCCAAAACAATGACGGGCAGATTGGGGAGGTCTATTTTGAGGAGGGCCAGATCGGTGTCCGGATCATTGCCAATGACCTTGGCCAAGGCATTGCGTCCGTCATGGAGATTGACCTCAATGGCCTCGGCGCCCTCAATCACATGGTGATTGGTGAGGATGTAGCCCTCGGGGCTGACAATGACCCCGCTGCCCATGCCACCGCTGGGTGAATCTTCCTCTGGGTCTTCAAAAAAGCGAAACCAAGGGTCGGCACGGCGAGCCTTAGCCCGCGCTTTTTGTTGCACTGTGATGCTTACCACCGCTGGCGAAGCTTTTTGGGCCGCTTGTCTGAAACTGCCGCCAGGCGACGTGCCTGCGTTGCCATCCAAAATGGCTTGGGTGAAAGAAACTTTTTGTGAACTATGGGTGCCCCGCAACCAATTCGGTTGAAGTGTGGCCACGACAAACCAAACCGCCAACAACACGGTCACAGTTTGGGAAAAAAGAATCCAGATTTTTTTCATGTTTCTATTGTGGCGTATTCAACTCAATGCTGCGCATGCCATCGCAGAAGCCGTTCAGATGGTTGACAATAGCACCATCTACAAATGAGATTGTCATGACAGATTTCAAGACGCTGCTGCAGGCGTTTGACCAATTATTGCAACCCGAAAAGTTCAAGGACTATGGCCCTAACGGCCTGCAGGTCGAGGGTCGGCGGCACATTCAAAAAATTGTTTCGGGTGTGACGGCCAGTCGTGAACTGATTGATGCGGCCATTGCCGCCCAAGCCGATGCCATCTTTGTGCACCACGGTTTGTTTTGGCGTGGTCAAGATGGCCGCGTGGTGGGTTGGATGAAAGAGCGCTTACAAAGACTGCTGGCGCACGACATCAACTTGTACGCATACCATTTGCCTTTAGATGCCCATCCTGAGTTGGGCAACAACGCGCAACTTGGCAAAGTCTTGGGCTTGCAGGCCGATGCTTGGTGTGGCGATCAAAACTTGGTCAGCATTGGCCAATCACAAAATCAATTGGCATTCGAAAATGCAGCAGCTTTGTCGGCCCATGTGGCAGCTTGCTTGGGCAGAACGGTCACTTGCATTGGCGCCAACGACAAGCCGGTTAAACTTATGGCTTGGTGCAGTGGTGGCGCGCAATCTTATTTTGAATCGGCCATCGCACAGGGTGTTGACGTGTTTATCACGGGCGAAATATCTGAGCCGCAAGCGCACATTGCCAAAGAAACGGGTGTTGCGTTTTTGGCGTGTGGCCACCACGCAACCGAACGTTATGGTGCACCTGCCGTGGCAGCGCATGTGGCGGCTGCCATGGGCTTGAAGCACGAGTTCATCGACATCGACAACCCTGCCTGAACTGACGTCATTCAACTCGCCCTCAATGTCCCAATCTCAAGCTATCGCCATCACGCCTGGAGACCCTTGCGGCATCGGTCCTGAAATCATTGCGCGCGCATTCCTCGAAGATTTGAAGGCAAGCGCCAATCGCAACGCAAGCGAGCAGGTCACGCATGCCTGTTTTGTGGCGGGCGATGTTGGTTTGATGCAAAAAGCAGCGCTGTTGGTCGACCCAGATGGCGGTCAATTGAATGTGAAGCCCATTGCTCAAATTTCCGAAGCATCGCTGCAGCCCCTCGGTGTGATTCCAGTCTTACAAGTTGCCAGCCTGGACACCCATTTGCCTTGGGGCCAAATTGACGCGCGGGCAGGGCGCTTTGCGGGTGAGTGTGTCAGGTGGGCTGCCCAAGCTGCGTTGCAGAAAAAAATTGCGGCCATGGTGACTGCACCCCTTCACAAGGAGGCGCTATCGGCTGCAGGCGCCCCCTTCAATGCATTTCCTGGCCACACAGAATTGTTGCAAGCGGAAGCGGCGCGCCATGTGGGCGTCACGTTAGCCCACATGCCCGTTCGAATGATGTTGGCCAACGACGAATTGCGCACGGTGTTGGTGAGTATTCACATGTCATTGCGTCAGGCCCTGGACGCCGTCACTTTCGATAACGTGCTGGAGAGTTTGCGAATTACCCACCAGTCTTTGACGGTGCTGTTGGGGCGGCCGCCCAAAATTGCGGTAGCCGGACTCAATCCGCATGCGGGTGAGGGCGGTTTGTTTGGCCGAGAAGAAATTGAAATCATCGAACCAGCCCTGCAAGCGGCCAGAGCAGAAGGCATTTTGGCCATGGGTCCTTACGCCCCAGACACTGTTTTCATGCGGGCACGACAAAAACACAAGGGCGAAGCCGAATTCGATGTGGTTTTGGCCATGTACCACGACCAAGGCTTGATTCCGGTCAAATACAT
>JBIKJX010000378.1:0-2603 GCA_044360785.1 Limnohabitans sp. | reverse complement strand
AGTCGCTGCTTGGGAAAAAACACTGCCCCAAAATTTTCCTGACACTGCGCCTGGCAACTTCACATTCCAAGCTGAACTGAATGCCTGGGTGTGGACCACTTTTTATCCTTATCAGTGGGATTTAAATTACGCCAACCCCCAGGTATTCTTGGAGGTGGTTTCAGCCATGATGCGTGTTGCCAACATGGGCATTGAAGCCTTTCGTTTGGACTCCACAGGCTTTCTTTGGAAGCGCTTGGGCACCAACAGCCAGAATCAACCCGAAGTACATTGCTTGCTGCAAGCATTGCGCGCCTTGATGGAAATTGCCTGTCCTGGTGTGTTGCTCAAAGCAGAGGCCATCATGCCTACGCAGCAACTGCCGCCCTATTTTGGTTTGGGAGAAAGCTCGGGACCAGAATGTCACCTGGCCTATCACTCCAGCTTGATGGCTGCCAGTTGGGTGGCGTTGGCTGAGCAAGACGCAAGCCTCCTGCGCTCGGTCATGGCGCAGACACCCACAGTGCCTGAGGGTTGTTCTTGGTTAAGTTATGTTCGTTGTCATGACGACATTGGATGGAATGTCCTAAAACCAGACCTTGAAGCTTTGGGTGACACCACGCATGAACGACTAATTGACGCTTCGCAGTTCTTTGCGGGTCTGTCACCCAACAGTTATGCGCAAGGTGCTGCTTTTCAAACGACACACACACGGGCGGTCCATGGCACCAATGGTATGGCCTCTGCACTGACTGGTTTGTATTCTGCGCGAACACCCGAAGCCATCGATGCAGCCATTGATCGCCTGTTGTTGCTTCAGGGATTGTCATTTTTCATGGGGGGTCTGCCCCTGTTGTACATGGGCGACGAATTGGGCCTTGGCAACACCAGCCAAGAAGAATTGGCTGCGCGAAAAGGTCCAGATGGACGCGAATTGCACCGTCCCTTTTGGAACGAAGACAAATTTAATTCACGGCACACAGCGGGCAGCATTGAATCTAGAATTTTTTCAAAGATTCAGCAAATGTCACAACTCAGAAAAACGCAAGCCGCCTTCAAAGGCGATGCCGATGTGGCTTTGTTGCCAAACCCTCACTCACAAGTTTTGGGCCTTCAGCGCAATCAAACACTGATCGGTTTTTTTAATTTTTCAAATACAACGGTCGATCTGAAGTTTTCTGAGATGGCATTGTTAACAAATAACGGTGCATCCGAAAGCGCTTCCACGCTGCGCTTGGAACCCTACAAATTCAAGTGGCTCAATATCGCAAGCGATGCTGCGCCTACTGTTTTAATCGATTGATGATTGAAACTGTTGCAAACCACATGAGGCTCAAATGACGTTTCGCAAACCGCACTTATCGCTCTGGCAAATTCTGCAAATGAATTTTGGATTCTTCGGCATCCAATACAGCTTTGGTTTGCAGCAGGCCAACATGAGCCCGATCTACCAATACTTGGGCGCAGATGAAGCCAGCCTGCCTTACCTTTGGTTGGCAGGCCCCGTCACTGGCTTGTTGGTGCAACCCTTGGTTGGTGCGATGAGTGACAGAACACTGAGCAAATGGGGCCGACGCACACCCTACTTTCTGATTGGTGCGCTGATGTGCAGCATTTGCTTGCTGTTCATGCCCTTCAGCCCCACACTTTGGTTTGCCGCCAGCCTGCTCTGGATTTTGGATGCGGCCAACAACGTCACCATGGAGCCCTACCGTGCCTATGTCAGTGACCGACTCAACAGAGACCAACATGCGCTTGGCTATCTCACACAAAGCGCATTTACAGGTTTAGCTCAAACATTTGCCTACCTCACACCCACCCTCTTGTTTTTGTGGGGCATCGACAAAGACGCTGTTAACAGCAGCAACATTCCCCAATTGACCGTCATTGCCTTCATGATTGGCGCTGTTTTCTCCATCACCACTGTGGCTTGGTCTGTCAAATCGACGCCTGAACTGCCTTTAACGCCCGAAGAGATTGAGCACATCAAATCTCAAAAAACCGGTTTGTTTGCAACCTTGGCAGAAATTGGCTCAGCCATTCGCGAAATGCCTCAAACCATGCGTCAACTTTGGTGGATGAAGTTGTTCCAGTGGTACGCCATGATGTGTTACTGGATATACATCGTGCCTGCGCTGGCTTTGTCGATTTTTGGCACCCGGGATCCCAACACCTCTGAATTCAGAGATGCCAGCTTATTGAATGGCCAAATCGGTGGCTTTTATAACTTTGTCGCCTTCATTGCAGCATTTGCACTGATGCCTTTGATTCGCCGTTGGGGCCCCAAATATGTTCATGCACTTTGCTTGCTTCTGGCTGGCATCAGCATGATGATGCTGCCGTCTATTCAAGACAAATGGTTGCTGTTGCTTCCCATGGTGGGCATTGGCATGGCCTGGGCCAGCATCATGGGCAATCCGTACATATTGTTGGCAGGGAGTATTCCGAAAGAGCGGGCTGGGGTTTACATGGGCATATTCAACATGTTCATCGTACTACCCATGATTTTCCAGATGATCACATTGCCCTTGATTTACAAAACCTTGCTCAGTAGCAATCCAACACATGTGCTTGTTTTTGCGGGCATTTTGATGTGCATTGCTTCGGTGCTAACCCTGCGCGTC
>JBIKJX010000377.1:0-2610 GCA_044360785.1 Limnohabitans sp. | reverse complement strand
CGTGAGTGATGCGGTAAAGCACTGTTTGCGCAGAGCGACGTGCCAAAGACTTGGGTGCGCTGGTGTAAAGGCGGTCTTTCAACACGTCTAAATAAAACGCACCCAAATCTTCGGAGCAATACACCTGTAGCTTAGACACCACGGGATGGAACTCGTAGACCTTGAAGTGCGCCAAGATGTCGGCTTGTAACTGCGCTGCACGGCTCAAGGCAAAGCGATCGATTTCCAACAAGTCGGCATCGGGCATGGCATCTTTGACGGGATCGAAGTCACTCACGTTGGCTAACAAGAAACGCAAGGTGTTGCGTATGCGGCGATACGCATCCACCACACGGGCCAAAATTTTGTCGTCGATGTTCAAGTCACCCGAATAGTCGGTTGAAGCCACCCACAAGCGAACAATTTCTGCGCCCATTTTGTCGCTGATCTCTTGAGGAATGACCACATTGCCCAAGCTCTTGCTCATCTTGCGACCTTGTCCGTCAGTGGCAAATCCGTGCGTGAGCAAACCGCGATAAGGCGCGCGATCGTAAAGTGCACAACCCAGCAACAAAGAGCTGTGGAACCAGCCGCGGTGTTGGTCGTGACCTTCCAAATACAAATCGGCTTCGGGACCTGCGTCATGGAAAGGATTGCGATCGTAAGCATCCTTGTGACTGCCGCGCAGCACGTGTTGGAAGGTGGAGCCTGAGTCAAACCACACTTCCAAAATGTCGGTGCTCTTGGTGTAGTTGGCGGCATCGGCCGCGCCCAAAATTTCTTCTACAGTGACGCGGCTCCAAGCTTCAATGCCGCCTTTCTCCACAATATTGGCGGCTTGATCCAGAATTTCCATGGTGCGAGGATGTAGCTCGCCCGAGTCTTTGTGCAAGAAGAAGGGCACAGGCACGCCCCAACTGCGCTGACGAGAAATACACCAATCAGGGCGATTGGCAATCATGTCGCGCAAGCGCGTCTTACCGTTTTCTGGATAGAAGTTGGTTTGGTCGATGGCGTCCAGTGCCAATTGACGCAAAGTCTTTGGCGCTTTGTCTTTGGTGAAGACGCCAGGACCTTCGTCCATGCGCACAAACCACTGCGCAGCAGCGCGATAAATAACGGGCGTTTTGTGGCGCCAGCAATGAGGGTAGCTGTGCGTGATGCCATAGGTGGCCATCAGGCGATGGTTCTCGCCCAAAACTTCAATGATGCGAGGGCATGCTTTCCAAATGTTCATGCCGCCAAACAGGGGCAGGTCGTCGGCATAACTGCCATTGCCTTGGACAGGATTCAGGATGTCGTCGTAGGCCATGCCGTTGGCTACGCAAGAATTAAAGTCATCCACACCATAGGCTGGCGCAGAGTGAACGATGCCGGTGCCGTCTTGTGCGCTCACGTACTCGGCCACATACACGGGCGAGAAGCGTTTGTAGCCCTCATGCACATCGTACAAGGGGTGCTTGAAATTCAAGCCGCCCAGCTTGTCGCCTGTGGTGGCGGCCACCACGTGGCCTTCGAGCTTGTAGCGCTCTAAACATTTTTCAACCAAGGACTCGGCCAAGACTAACAAACCTTTGTCGGTGCTCACCAAGGCGTAAACCAACTCAGGATTGACATTAAGGGCTTGGTTGGCAGGCAGTGTCCAAGCGGTGGTGGTCCAAATGACAGCAAAGGCTGTCGGCGACTGACCCGGCAATGCTGATATGCCAAACGCTTTGGCCAATGCCGCGTTGTCTGCCGCTTCAAAAGCCACATCCAATGTGTCGCTTTTTTTATCGGCGTATTCAATTTCAAATTCGGCCAAAGAGGATCCGCAGTCAAAGCACCAGTAAACAGGCTTCAAGCCACGGTACACAAAGCCTCGTTCAATGACACGTTTGAAAGCGCGAATTTCCCCGGCCTCGTTGGCAAAGTCCATGGTGCGATAAGGCCGCTCCCAATCACCCAAAACTCCCAAGCGCTTGAAGTCTTCGCGTTGTTGGTCGATTTGTTCAGTGGCAAAGGCACGGCTCTTGGCTTGCATGTCATCGCGGCTTAATTTGCGACCATGCAATTTTTCAATGGCGTTCTCGATCGGCAAGCCGTGACAGTCCCAGCCTGGAATGTATTGCGCGTCAAAGCCGGCCAATTGCTTGGACTTGACGATCATGTCTTTGAGCACTTTGTTCAGGGCGTGACCAATGTGCAGCTTGCCGTTGGCGTATGGGGGGCCATCGTGCAAAACAAACAAAGGTGCCCCTTGACGGGCTGCTCGCAGTTTTTTGTAAAGGCCTTGGTCGCTCCATGCCTTGGCCCAAGCTGGCTCACGCTTGGGCAAGTCGCCGCGCATCGCAAAAGCGGTGTCGGGCATGTTCAGAGTGGCACGGTAATTTGTTTTTTGTTCAGACATGGGTCAAAGCGTCATTTGGAGGGGCCAGCTAAGCGGCAGTTCTTGCTGCAAAAAAAGCACGCGCATCGTCACAGTCCTTGGCAATGCCTACTGTCAAGGCATCCAAGCTGTCGTATTTGAGTTCGTCGTGTAATTTGTGCAACAAGTCAACACGGATGATTTTACTGTAGCCCCCTTCCAGCCCCAGTTGAGCGGGCCAGTCTAGGCAATGGGTTTCTAACAAGACCCGACCGCCATTCACA
>JBIKJX010000376.1:0-2611 GCA_044360785.1 Limnohabitans sp. | reverse complement strand
CATTCCTGAAGAGCGCGGTAGCTTCAAACGCTTTTGCGAACTCATTGGCAACTTGCCAGGCGGGCCACGCAACGTGACCGAATTCAACTACCGCATCAGTGACGCGGACAAAGCCCACGTGTTTGTTGGATTGACCACAAATGGTTCAGGCGAAAGCGGCAAAATTTCAGCAAAATTTTCTAAGCATGGCTTTGACAACATCGACTTAACGCATGACGATTTGGCCAAAGAACACATTCGCCACATGGTGGGTGGGCACTCTAGCTTGGCGCAAAACGAACGACTCATGCGCTTTGTGTTTCCTGAGCGCCCCGGCGCTTTGTTGAAATTTTTAAATTTAATGCGCCCTGGCTGGAACATCAGCCTGTTTCACTATCGCAATCAGGGTGCCGATTACGGCCGTATTTTGGTGGGCTTGCAAGTACCCGACAAAGACGACAAAGCCTTTGACAAATTTCTCAAAACATTGGGCTACCCCTATGTTGAAGAAACTCAAAATCCTGTCTATCGGATGTTCTTGCAACGCTAAAAGATTCGCGTTTTATTTAGGCAACTCTAAAGTCACAGTGGGTTGATCTTGCAGGCTGGGCGCTAAACGAGCCAGTCTGTGACCGACTGAATGCAAAATCCAACCCGGCGCCACAGTTTGTCCCGGTAAAAAAGCTTTGGGCGCTTGGCCATCGACGCCAATCAGGGCTGAGCCCTGACCAGACACCCCCGCCACGACGCCCAACAGGTTCCATTGGTGTGCAGTAGGGGAAGATTTGTCGCCACCTTGCTGATTTGCCTGCGACGGCAGAGGCGCGCCCAACGCCACAGCCACGTGCGAGCCGGTGGCGCCCCTGACCGGCAAATTGGACTCGGGCAAGACGACAGGCACCACAGAAGCAGCTTGACGCAAGCTTTGAATTTGCAAAACCCAGGCCACCAATGCATAAGCCGCCGCGGCCGAGGCGAGCAAAGCGCAAAGCGCAGGCCAAAAGGATTTTCGGGATGCTTCTTTAACTTGCAACATGAGGGGATTATGATGGAGAAGTCTGAAAAAAGCAGGGGAGTTGACTTGCAATGATTTCTAAAAAAACACAGTTGGTTCGCAAACAGCGCGGCTTTACTTTGATCGAGCTCATGGTGGTCTTGGCCATCATTGGCATCTTGGCCTCTTTGGTGGTCCCGAATATTTTGGGCCGCGCCGATGACGCGCGCATGACAGCGGCCAAAACAGATGTCGGCAACTTGATGCAGGCTCTCAAACTCTACAAGCTAGACAACCAACGATTTCCAACCGCTGAACAAGGCCTACAAGCCTTGGTCACCAAGCCCACCACAGAGCCTGTGCCCACCAACTGGAAAAGTTATTTGGACAAGTTGCCAACCGATCCTTGGGGCAAGCCATACCAATACCTCAATCCTGGCCTCAAATCTGAGGTGGATGTCATGTCTTGGGGCGCAGACGGTCAAACCGGTGGTGAGGGTGTGAATGCCGACATCGGCAGTTGGCAGTAAAGCCAGTTTGGCCAGTTTGAAAACGCACACGCGAGAATCTCATTCGTCGCAAATGCTTGCCTGCGTGCAGCTGCGCACAAAAACCAGTTGGGGTGCCAGTTTGGGTTTCACCCTCATGGAGTTGTTGGTGGTCATTGCCTTGATTGCCATCGGCACTGCCGCCGTCAGTTTTACTTTGCGTGATACCTCCCAAACTCTTTTAGAACGCGATGCCGAACGCTTGGCTGCCTTGCTGGAATCTGCGCGGGCCAGATCCAGAAGCAGTGGCGTGCCCGTCGTGTGGCGTCCCGTTGTTGAAACAAATTCAAACAGTGCGCCAGCCGCCTTTGCGTTTGAAGGTTTGCCACCGCAAACTTTGCCTGCTGCATGGCTATCACCTCAAACCCAAGTGGCTGTCAACAGCTTGCTCAGACTGGGGCCCGATCCCATCATTGGGCCGCAAAGTGTCATGCTCAGCCATCAAAATTTTCGCGTGTGGGTGAGTACCAATGGCATTGAACCTTTTCACGTGAGTCGCACAGCGCCATGACCCGCGTCACCTGCAAACAGCATCACAAACGATGGGGCAAGGTCTTGTGGCCATCGCACTCATGGCAGGACTGCGCTCAACCGATGCCTTGAGTCGCAATGCTTCACGACAATCGACGCAGTGGTTGGCACAAATTTGCGCGGAAAACGAATTCACAAAATTGCGCTTGTCGCGGCAAATGCCACCTGTGGGCGTCAGCACAGTGGCATGTCCTCAAGCCAATCTTGATTTGCGTGTGAACTTGAACGTACAACCCACGCCCAACCCCAACTTCAGACGCATTGATGCCAGCGTTGATTGGGTCACGCCCACAGGTAGCACACCCGTGCTGCAACTTGCAACTGTGTTGGGACGTTACTGATGAAAGCCAGCAAGGGTTTCACGCTCATTGAGGTCTTGGTGGCCAGTGCCATTTTGGCCTTGATGGCCCTGATCTCTTGGCGCGGTTTGGATGGCATGTTCAAAACACAATCGGCGCTGCAAAAACGCGGTGATGCCACGCAAACTTTGCAAATGGGCTTGGCACAATGGCGCGTCGATCTCGACAACATCATGGTCTTACAAGGCACCCCAGCCCTC
>JBIKJX010000375.1:0-2613 GCA_044360785.1 Limnohabitans sp. | reverse complement strand
GGTGGCGCAACACATACTGCAGTACCAAGTGACAGGCCAAGCAGCCAAGCCCATGCCCTCCCGTATTTCGGCTTGGGCCATTTACGACGTGTTTGAAGTGCAAAACGGTGAGCAAATATTTCTGGCTGTCGTCAGTGACACCGCTTGGAAAATATTTTGCGAAGTCTTTGCTTATGACGACCTGTTGGCGGATGAACGACTCAAAACCAACAACGCCAGAGTCGCTCAGCGTGATTGGCTCATTCCCTTGCTGCGCGAGAGATTGCGCATGCATTCTTCCAAGCATCTGAGTGAAGTGTTTGAAAAAAATTCATTGCCCTACGCGCCCATTACACCGCCCCACGAATTGCTGGACGATGTGCACTTGAAGGCAACTGGCAGCCTGGCTCCGCTCACCTTGGACGATGGCCGAGAAATTCAAACGGTGCTTTTGCCCATCGCCTTGAATCAAGCACGACTGAAAATACGCAGCGGTGTGCCGCGCTTGGGAGAACACAACGACGATGTTTTGCGCAGCTTGGGCTACAGCCCTGAAGAAATCAAACAGCTCAGCCCATCCAACACCCCTTCGGTAGCTCTCGCCAACCCGTCTGAAAAAGGCTGACCATGGACAAACTCAAAGTCTTTGAATCTTTTGTTTCAGTGGCCACCAAAGGCAGCTTGAGTGCAGCCGCTCGAGCAGAAGGTGTAGCGCCCGCCATCATTGGCAGGCGCTTAGACGCACTGGAATCTCACTTGGGCGTGAAGCTGTTGCTGCGTACCACTCGGCGGATCAGCCTGACCCACGAGGGCAGCGCCTTTTTAGAAAACTGCCAGCGCTTGCTGAGCGATGTGGCGAACGCAGAAGACAGCGTCTCAGCAGGCGGCTTGAAGGCCAGCGGTCATTTGAGGATTACCGCGCCAGCTGGCTTCGGCAGGCGGCATGTTGCGCCCTTGGCGCCACTGTTTCATGACCAAAACCCCGATGTCAAAATAACCTTGAACCTCAGCGACCGGGTCATTGACTTGGCCGCGGAAGGTTTTGACTTTGCAGTGCGCGTTGGGGATTTGCCAGACTCATCCTTGGTCAGCGTGCGATTGGCAGACAACCGTCGCTTGTGCGTGGCCACACCGGCCTACTTGCAAAAGCACGGCACGCCTAAGCACCCGTCCGAATTGATGCAGCACAACTGCTTGACTCTGTCGAGTGATGCATCGCAAACCCGCGGTTGGGCCTTTAAAGCGCAACTTTCTGAAAATGCCGAAACGCCCGAAGTGTTTCATCTCAGACCCCACGGCTCGCTCGATTGCTCCGATGGCCAAGTCTTGCGCAGTTGGTGCTTGGCCAGCATGGGCATTGCCTGGCGCAGCACTTGGGAGGTGGAAAACGACATCCAATCGGGTCAATTGGTCGAGGTTTTGGCCGATTTTGCAGCCCCGCCCAATGGCATTTATGGCGTTTTTCCCCAGCGCAAGCATTTGCCGCTGCGTTTGCGACTTTGGATCGACTTTTTAAAGCATCACTACAGCTTGCCCGCAACTTGGCAAAGCGCCCCGTAAAATCGGGGGATGCTCCAAGCCAAACAAGATTTACTCTCGGCCCTCGCCGCCGAACTCGAACGCCTGCACGCTGGTGCAGGTGCCAAAGCCACATTTGAGTCGCCCAAGGTGGCCGCCCATGGCGATTTGGCCTGTACGGCCGCCATGCACCTGGCCAAACCTCTGGGCCAAAACCCAAGGCAAGTGGGCGAAGCCCTGCGCACCGCGCTCATGGCCACGCCCGCATTCAGCCAATGGGTTGAAAGCATCGACATTGCAGGCCCCGGGTTTTTAAATCTCAAACTCAAGCCCAGCGCCAAACAAGCCGTGGTCAAAGAGGTTCTGCACGCCGCTTCGTGTTTTGGCAAGCAAGCCGAGCGCAAAGAAAAAGTATTGGTGGAATTTGTGTCTGCCAACCCCACCGGCCCTCTTCACGTCGGTCATGGCCGACAAGCTGCACTGGGCGATGCCATTTGCAATTTGTTTGCCACACAAGGCTGGTCTGTTTACCGCGAGTTTTATTACAACGACGCCGGTGTGCAAATCAACACCTTGGCCACTTCGACCCAATTGCGTGCCAAGAGTTTCAAACCGGGTGATGCCGAATGGCCCAGCGGTGAAAATGCGGCGGCTTACAACGGCGATTACATTCAAGACATTGCCCAAGATTTCTTGGCCAAGAAAACAGTCAAGTCTGACGACCGCGAATTCACTGGCAGTGGCGACCTGACCGATTTGAATGGCATGCGCGAATTTGCAGTGGCCTATTTGCGCCACGAGCAAGACCTCGACTTGAAAGCCTTTGAAGTTAAGTTTGACAACTACTACCTCGAGTCCAGCCTGTACACCAGTGGCCGCGTCGACCAAGCTGTCAAAAAATTGCAAGAAGCCGGCAAGACCTACGAACAAGATGGCGCGCTGTGGCTCAAGTCCACCGACTACGGGGATGACAAAGACCGCGTCATGCGAAAGGGCGACGGCACTTACACCTACTTTGTGCCCGATGTGGCCTACCACATCACCAAATGGGAACGAGGCTTTACCAAGGTCGTGAACATTCAAGGCACCGATCACCACGGCACCATTGCACGTGTT
>JBIKJX010000400.1:0-2614 GCA_044360785.1 Limnohabitans sp. | reverse complement strand
GCAGGGAGCCAAGTTCAGCTTTGGTGTCGGTCAGCTGCCCTTCTGGCCCGACGTGACGGGCGCTCCTTATGCCACCACGATTGGCGGTGCGTCGCTTTGGGTGTTCAACGCGCCCAACCGTACGCAGGCTGAGTTCCGCGGTGCGGCGCGCTTCCTTGACTACCTCCGCAGCGACGCGGTGATGACCGAGTGGGCCAAGGCGACCGGGTTCCTGCCGGCCACCAACAGCGCCTTCCGCGCCATGCAGACCGAGGGCTTCTTCGCCAAGAACCCGGGCCGTGACGTACCCATCCTGTCGCTCATTGACGGGGCCAAGGGTGACAACACCAATGGCTACCGTTTCGGGCGCTGGGTGGAAATCCGGGACGTGTTCCATGAGGAGATGGAAAAAGCGCTGCAGGGCAATCAAAGCGCAGCCGACGTGCTGCGCAACACCGAGCGCAGGGGCAACGTATTGCTGCGTGCTTTCGAGCGCAGCGCCTCCTGATCTGCTTGATGCCTGAGTTCGAACCGCCTCAGCCGGCAGGTTGAGGCGGTTCGCTATTTATCTGCCCCTTCAATGCAACGTCGAGTCGTCTTTCCCCACAAGGCCTTGCCAGGGCTGCTGCTCGCGCCGCAGTTGGCGGTGACCCTTGTGTTCTTTTTCTGGCCGGGAGGGCAAGCGATTTACATGAGCCTGCTGCAGCAAGATGCCTTTGGCGCTAGCGTCAAGTTCTCGGGCCTTGAAAACTTCGCCCTCGTCTTGGGAGATGAGGGTTACCTGCAGGCCTTCTGGCGCACGCTGTATTTCAGTGTGAGCGTGACTGTTCTTGCGATGGTGCCGGCCCTGTGGCTTGCGGTCATGGCCGATCGGGTGGTCAAGGCCAGCACCTTCTACACCACCGCCATGCTGATTCCCTATGCGGTCGCGCCGGCGGTGGCAGGTGTGCTGTGGCTGTTCATGTTCAACCCGAGCATTGGGGTGCTGGCATGGTGGATGAAGGCGCTTGGGGTCGACTGGAACCCCACCTTGGACGGCGCTGACGCCTTGTGGCTTGTCATCCTTGCGTCAGCCTGGAAGCAAGTGGCCTACAACTTCCTGTTCTTCCTAGCCGGCCTGCAGAGCATCCCCAAGAGCCTGCTGGAAGCCGCAGCGATCGACGGTGCGCGGCCGGTCCGTCGCTTCTGGACGATCATCTTCCCCCTGTTATCGCCGACCACCTTCTTCCTTCTGGTGGTGGGGCTCGTGTACGCCTTCTTCGATACCTTCGGCATCATCAGCGCCATCACCCAGGGCGGGCCTGCAACCGCGACGGAGACCTTGGTCTACAAGGTCTACAAGGACGGTGTGCACAACCTGGACTTGGGCAGCAGCGCGGCACAAAGCGTTATCCTGATGGTCATTGTCGTGGGCCTGACCTTTCTGCAGTTCCGCTTCGTCGAAAGGCGGGTGCACTATGGCTAAGGTAGCCTCTGGAGCTGCACCGGCGGCCGCGGGCCCATCATCACGCCCCGCCGGATCCAGTGGCACTGGGCTGAACTGGCTGCCACACCTGGTGCTATGGCTGGGGATCGCAGTCACGGCCTTCCCGCTCTACATCGCCTTCGTGGCAAGCACGCTCACGCCTCAGGACGTTGCGCAGGCGCCGATGCCGGCGCTGCCAGGCGCGCACATGGTGCAGAACTACCAGGCCATTCTGATACAGGGCATGAAGGGCACCTACCTGAGCCCGCCGGTTTGGCAGATGATGTGGAACAGCCTGCTGATGGCGCTCATCATCACGGCGGGGAAGATCGTGCTGTCGGTGATGTCGGCCTACGCAGTGGTCTTCTTCGAATTTCGCGGTCGCATGGTCGCCTTCTGGATGATCTTCCTGACGCTGATGCTGCCAGTGGAGGTTCGGATCGTTCCGACCTACGAGGTCGTGAGCAACCTCCAGCTCATCAACACGATGACGGGGCTCACGCTCCCCCTGATTGCCAGCGCGACGGGCACGCTTTTGTTTCGCCAGTTCTTCATGACGCTTCCCGACCAGCTTGTCGAGGCCGCGCGCATTGATGGGGCGGGGCCAATGCGCTTCTTCAAGGACGTGGCGCTGCCGCTGTCGGCGACCAATATCGCGGCGCTTGCGGTCATCTTGTTCATCTACGGCTGGAACCAGTACCTCTGGCCCCTGCTCATGACCACAGACAACCGGCTCGACACCATCGTCGTGGGAATCACCAAGATGATAGGCACGGGGGATGCCACGACCAACTGGCCTCAGGTGATGGCTACAACACTGCTGGCGGTGCTGCCACCTGCACTGGTCGTCATATTGATGCGGCGCTGGTTCGTCAAGGGTTTGGTAGACAGCGAGAAGTAAGCCACGCGGCCCAGCGCCGCCGAACAACGGGATCCATGATGGGTGCGATTTCGCTCAAGCAGGTCGGCAAGACCTACGGACAAGGCGCCAAGGCCGTGCAGGCCATTGAAGGCGTAGACGCCGAGATCAACGACGCAGAGTTCGTCGTCATCGTCGGCCCCAGCGGGTGCGGCAAGAGCACCTTGCTGCGAATGGTGGCGGGCCTGGAAGACATCACCACAGGACAGATCGCGATTGCAGGTCGCGTCGTCAACGGCGTGGACCCCGCT
>JBIKJX010000374.1:0-2617 GCA_044360785.1 Limnohabitans sp. | reverse complement strand
CGCCTGTCGGAAACACTTGCTTGCCCGTCTCATCAACCACGGTGAGCATGGCATTGGCCAAATCACGGCACAAAACTTTCATATTGGTTTCGGCATCCAACTGGCCCGTGTAAAGAATCACCAAGTGCGGCATGGGAAAACTTTCAAAATTTTTTTACAAACGACTGGCGCCTGCTGCGAAAACAGCAGAAGGGTCTCTCAAGGTTTGAAGATTGAGTGAGTTGACGGCAAGGCCCGCTTCGTTTGTGACGGTGCTGATGGGAAACACAACATTGATTTGTCCTGTGCCTGAACTTGGAAAGTAAGGCGTGATGACTTCGGCTTTGCCCTGATACAAATCCCAGCCCAAGACGCCCATCAACATGGCGGTGTCGTGCATGAAGCCTTCGCCATGGCCTTTCGCAGCGTATTCGGGCAACATGGCACAGAACGTTTTCCAATCACCTTGTTGCCACAACTTAACCACTTGGTGGTCCAGCTGTTCTAGGAAAGGGCTCCAAATTTTGTTGGCGTACTCGGGCGCCAAGCCATTTTGGGCAAAGCGATGCGACAAAGATCCGCTGGCAAAAAATGCAACTTTTCCGTCGTAGTGTTGCTCCACGGCCTGCCGCATAGCCCAACCTAGCCGCGCACTTTCGGCCAAAGAATGCACCATGCACAAAGCCGAGACAGATATGACTTTGTAGTGCCGATCGGCATTCATATAACGCATGGGCACCAAGGTACCGTATTCCAAGGCCAAGCTGGTGTGCTCGTGCGCCAAGGTGGTCACACCTGCGTCATTGCATGCCTTGGCCAAAATGTGACCCAACTCTGGATTGCCGTCATATTCATAGGGCATGTTGCTGATGAAGTGAGGCAGTTCATTGCTGGTGTAGTTGCCTTTGAAATGCGCTGCATTGTTCAAGTGGTATGCCGAGTTCACCAGCCAATGCGTATCGAACACCACAATGGTGTCGACCCCAAGTGCACGACAGCGTCTGTCGATTTCGTGATGGCCATCAATGGCCGCTTGGCGTGTGCCCTTTTGTGGTCCGTCCAACTCGCTCAAATACATAGACGGCACATGCGTGATTTTTGCAGCGAGTGAAACTTGTCCCATCTTCAAACTCCCCAATGTGGAATGTGATGCGAACCCATCGACACCGCCACGTTTTTAGGCTCACAAAAAACTTCGTAGCTCCATGTACCGCCCTCTCGGCCAGTCCCGCTGGCCTTGGTACCGCCAAAGGGTTGGCGCAGATCGCGTACGTTTTGACTGTTGACAAAACACATGCCGGCTTCGACCGCTGCAGCCACACGGTGTGCACGGCCAATGTTTTCGGTCCACACATAACTGGACAAACCGTATTGAATGTCGTTGGCCAATTCAATCGCGTGGGCTTCGTCACGGAAGGGGATCAAACAAGCCACAGGCCCAAAAATTTCCTCTTGCGCAATCTTCATGCGATTGTCGACATCGGCAAACACCGTGGGCCACACATAGTTGCCTTTTTTGACGCGGTCGGGCAAGTCGGGGGCGTAAGCGGGCTTGTCCAAACCACCACACAACATCGTGGCACCTTCTTTAGGACCCAACTCAATGTAACTCTTCACCTTGGCCAAATGCGCCTGACTGATCATGGGGCCGACGATGGTGCTTTCGTCCAAGGGGTCGCCGACTTGAATGCGCTTGGCGCGCTCTGCGAACTTCTGCACAAAGTCTGCATAGATACTTTGCTGAATCAAGATGCGACTTCCCGCTGTGCAACGCTCGCCGTTGTTGCTGAAGATCATGAACACAGCGGCGTCCAATGCACGCGGCAAATCGGCGTCTTCAAAAATCACAAAGGGTGATTTACCGCCCAGCTCCATGCTGAATTTCTTAAGACCCGCACTCTGCACAATTCGGTTGCCTGTGGCGGTGGAGCCTGTGAAAGAAATGGCACGCACATCGGGGTGCGCCACCAATGGCTCACCTGCATCTCGGCCATAACCGTGAACCAAGTTCAAAACGCCAGGCGGCACTCCTGCCTCTAAAGCCAATTCACCCAAGCGCGCAGCGGACATGGGCGACAGCTCGCTCATCTTCAAAACAGCGGTGTTGCCAAAGGCCAAGCAGGGTGCCACTTTCCATGTGGCCGTCATAAAGGGCACGTTCCAAGGGCTGATCAATGCACACACGCCCACAGGGTGGAACAGGGTGTAATTCAAATGCGTGGGTGTGGGGTACGTGTGGCCATCCACGCGTGTGCACATTTCTGCAAAGTAAGAAAAGTTATCGGCTGCGCGAGGCACCAATTGCTTCCCTGTTTGCGAAATGGTTTGACCACAATCACGCGTTTCTGTTTCAGCAATTTGTGGCACATATTGTGTGATGAGCTCACCTAACTTGCGCATAATTTTGGCGCGCTCAGTGGCGGGTGTACCGGCCCATTTGGGGAACGCTGCTTTGGCAGAGGCAACAGCTTGGTTGACTTCGTCTGCACTGCCAGATGAAACCTCCGCCAAAACTTCTTGCGTGGCGGGATCGCGGGTTTCAAATGTCTGAGAGCTTGCAACTGCTTTGCCGTCGATCAAATGGTCAATGCGCATTGTTTTTTCCTGTTCTTTCTTTGAGAGTGAAGTCACTCGCCTA
>JBIKJX010000373.1:0-2620 GCA_044360785.1 Limnohabitans sp. | reverse complement strand
TTGCCATTCACCAACACCCAGCCTTGTTCAATCCAGGCATCGGCTTCACGACGAGAGCAAAGGCCCAGTTCGGCCATGCGTTTGTTGAGACGGACGGTGGTGGCACCCGAGGCGTTGGGGTGGGCAGACGATACGGCATTGGCCGGTCGCGGTGCACGAACAAAAGTGGGCTTGGCTGGCGGTTGGGTCATAGGGCAATTTCTTTGGACTGATTGTCCCTGTTTCTGCGGTCAATCATGCGCGTGCGCAAGCCATGTAAGTCCAAAATTCTCAAGCCACCGTATTCCACACGGATCAACTCTTCTTCTTGTAAATGAATCAAAGCTTCATTCACACGCTGTCTCGACAAGCCCACCAAATAAGCCAACTCCTGTTGGGTAATGCGAAGCAGGTCGCCCACGCCGGAAAACAAGACGGGATTGAACAGGGCTGCCAAGTTGCGGGCGACGCGCAAGTCGGGGTTGTTCAAGCGGTCAAATTCTCGGGCCGCAATGAACTGTGCCAAGCGTTCGTTCAACTGGTTCATGACAAAGCGGTTGAAGCCCAAGGAGTTGTCAATCAACCAATGAAAGGTTTCAAGGGGTAAGCCTGCCACCACACTCGCTCTGAGGGCCTGGATGTTGTAACGATAGGCTTCACGTTTCAAGGCGGTTCCTTCACCAAACCAGCCGCCGGGCGGTACCCCCGTGAAGGTCATGGTTTGACCATCCTCGTTGTCGGTGCTCATTTTCAGCAAGCCCGACACTGTGCCAAACCAGTATGTGACAGGGCGGCCAACTCGGCACACGAAATCTCCCTTTTCGGCATCGCCAACGCGCAGGGCATTGATGGCCCGTTCGCGTTCTTTGGGCAAAAGCAAAGCCAGCCAAGGAATGCTGGCCAATTCCTCATCGGTCGGTGGCCTGCGCCTTTGATACAGATCAGATTTCATGTCAATTTGCCGTAAGACGTTGAAAATCCTAGGGAAAATCCTAGTGGGCGATGCCCCAAATTGTCGTCGAAACGACAACTTGGCGTCAAATCAGAGTCTAGCATCCAGTCTCAGTAATCAACAAGTCTCTCCTAACTGGATGAGATGGTGACCTAACCAGGACCCGTATGCAGACGACCTTTCCTCAATTGCTTCTGACGCATGCCGCTCAGCGCCCAAACGCGCCGGCCATGCGTGAAAAAGAATATGGCATTTGGCAAACCATCAGCTGGCAAGACTTGGCCACCATGGTGAAGCACCTCGCCTGTGGCCTGCACCAGACGGGATTAAAACGGGGTGAGCACATGATTGTGGTGGGCTCGAACCGGCCGCGTCTTTATGCCACCATGTTGGCGGCCCAGTCTTTGGGCGCCATTCCAATTCCGCTGTACCAAGATGCGGTGGCTGCTGAATGTGTGTTCCCCATGACCAACGCCGAAGTGCGCTTGTGCGTGGTGGAAGATCAAGAGCAGGTCGACAAGATGCTTGAGGTGCGAGAAACCTACACCGCACTTGCACACATTTATTACGACGATCCCCGAGGACTTCGCAAATACGATGAACCTGGTTTGGGCTCGGTCGATGAATTGTTGGCGGCAGGAGAGGCCTTTGCCAAACAGCATCCCGACTTTTACAAAACGGAAGTTGAAAAGGGTGGCAAAGACGATGTGGCGGCCATGTTCTTCACATCGGGCACCACCGGCAATCCCAAAGGTGTGGTGCACACACACGGCACTTTGATTGACCGCGCACAAGCAGGCGCAGAATTCGATCGCCTCACAGCCAATGAAGACGTCTTGGCCTATTTGCCACCCGCTTGGATTGGTCAAAATATTTTCAGTTATGCGCAGTGGTTGGTCGCAGGCTATGTGGTGAATTGCCCAGAGTCTTCAGCCACCGTCATGATCGACTTGAAAGAAATTGGCCCCACCTATTATTTTGCCCCACCCCGTGTTTTTGAAGGCATGTTGACCAGCGTCAGCATTCGCATGGAAGACGCCAGCAGTTTCAAACGCAACCTTTACAAGTACTTCATGCGCTTGGCCAAGCAAGTGGGACCCAAACGCATGGACGGTGAGTCCATTGGCCTGCTCAACAGCCTGATGTACGGTTTGGGCAATTTGTTGGTCTACGGACCTTTGCGCAACAACTTAGGCTTTAGCCGTGTGCGCGTGGCCTACACAGCCGGTGAAGCCATTGGCCCCGACTTGTTTACTTTCTACCGCTCCATTGGTGTGAACTTGAAGCAGTTGTATGGTTCCACCGAAACCGCTGTGTTTGTGTGCTTACAACCCGACAACCAAGCGCGCGCAGACACCGTGGGTGTACCTTGCCGCGGCGTCGAAATTAAAGTGGCCGAGAACGGCGAGATTTTGGTCAAGTCACCTGGCTTGCTCAAAGGCTATTACAAAAATCCAGAAGCAACTGCAGAAGTTTTAACCGCCGATGGTTGGTACCACACCAGCGATGCGGGCTTCTTGGACAGCCATGGTCACCTCAAAATCATTGACCGCGTCAAAGACGTGGGTCGCATCAAAGGCGGCAGCAATGACGGTGCCATGTTTGCACCCAAGTACGTTGAAAACAAACTCAAGTTTTTCCCGCACATCAAAGAAGTGGTGGCTTACGGCGATCAACGCGAAAAAGTTT
>JBIKJX010000372.1:0-2624 GCA_044360785.1 Limnohabitans sp. | reverse complement strand
TGGGCGGTCGCATCAAGTTTGAAGCCTACCCAGCCATGCAATTGGGCGGCACGCCCGTTCAACTTTACGATCAGGCGCGTGATGGCGTTGTCGACATCATTTGGACACTGCCAGGCAACACGGCAGGTCGCTTCCCCCGCGTGGAAGTGTTTGAACTGCCATTCATGATGACCAATGCCGAAGCAACTTCTAAGGCTTATTGGGAATATGTTCAAACCATGGCTCCTGATGAGTTCAAAGAAACTCATGTCATTGCTTTGCAAGTTCACGGCCCTGGCGTGATTCACACCGTCGACAAACCCGTTAAGAGCGTGGCCGATATGAGAGGTTTGAAGATGCGTGCCCCAACGCGTCAAGTGACCAAACTGATGGGTGCTCTGGGCGCAATTCCTGTGGGCATGCCTCTGCCTGGTATTCCAGATGCTTTGTCCAAAGGCACCATCAATGGCGCAGTGATTCCATGGGAAGTGGTTCCTGCCGTCAAGGTTCACGAACTGACCAAATTCCATGCAGAGTTTGACCCTGCCGGTGGCAGCTTGTACTCCACAACGTTCGTGATGGCCATGAACAAAGCCAAGTACAACTCATTGCCCCCAGACTTAAAGAAAATCATTGACAACAACACCGGCATGGAGACCTCTGCTTGGCTTGGCAAGGTTCAACAAGAAGGTGATATTCCAGGCCGTAAATCCGCCACCGATCGCAACAACACCATCTTCACAGTGGGCCCTGAAGAAGCACAAGAGTTCCGCCGCAAATCACGCGCGTTGGAAGTGGAATGGGTTGAGGACATGAACAAGCGTGGCTACGATGGCCGTAAGTTGCTTGACACTGCACGTGCCTTGATTGAAAAACACACCAAAGTGTCTGCCGCCAAATCACCGGCCAAAAAAGCTTGAGCTACCAACGCCAATTGATCAAACACTGCCGAGCCTGTGGCTCGGCAGTTTTGTATCGGCTTCCAGACGATGGCGATACCAAGGAGCGGGCTGTTTGCAGCACATGCCATTTGGTCCATTATGAGAATCCGCTCAACGTGGTGGGCACCGTTCCTTACTTAGGGCAACGTGTTTTACTGTGCAAACGAAACATTGAGCCCCGAAAAGGCAAATGGACCCTGCCTGCTGGTTTTATGGAATTGGGAGAAAGTACTTCTCAGGGGGCAGCGCGTGAAACCACTGAGGAAGCTGGAGCCCATTTCAATATCGGCAATTTATTTACCGTCATGAGCGTACCTCGCGTCGGTCAGGTTCATCTCTATTACTTGGCTGAGCTCCTGAGCGAAGACTTCCAACCTGGATTTGAAACACAAGAAGCCAGAATGTTTTCAGAAGACGAAATTCCATGGGAAGAGCTGGCCTTTAGAACCGTCCAAGAGACCTTGAAACATTATTTTGAGGATCAAAAATCGGGGAAGTTTGAAGTTCATGCCTTCAACATTGACTGAAGTCAGAAAACCCAGTTCTGATTCGTTGTATCCTTAAAAGGTTTCGTTTTTTAAGGAAGTTTCATGTACAAATTGATCGTGGCCACGGCCCTTAGCACTTTGGCATTGGTTTCTGTGGCTCAAACCCCAGCCCCTACAGCGCCCGTCATTCCTGCGGCACCCGCAGCTGCACCCTCACCTGCCCCTGCAGCAACGCCTTCAGCTGCACCCGCCAGCAAACCCGCCGCAGAAGCGCCTAAAGCTGCAAAGAAAGCGGCTAAAAAGAAAAAGTCCAAAGCCAAGAAGAAATCGGCTTGATGCTTGTTTTGAATCTTGTTAGACCCAAAGCCCTGCCAAGCAGGGCTTTTTTTTGTCTCAGCATGGCTGAACTTGAGTGAAAATAGGCTCGTGGCCATCCCTCAATCCTTCATTCAAGAATTACTCTCCCGCGTGGATGTCGTGGAGGTTGTGGGTCGCTATGTCCAACTCAAAAAAGGCGGCGCCAATTTCATGGGCCTGTGCCCTTTCCACGGTGAAAAATCGCCCAGTTTTACAGTCAGCCCCACAAAACAGTTTTTTCATTGTTTTGGTTGCGGCAAGAACGGCAATGCCATCGGCTTCTTGATGGACCATGCTGGCATGACCTTCATTGAGGCGGTGAAGGACTTGGCACAACAAACGGGCATGACCGTCCCCGAAGACGATTTATCGCCTCAAGATCGCGCCAAAGCTGCAGAACAAAAACAAAAGCAAGCCACCTTGAGTGACATGCTTGAAAAAGCTGGCGAGTCTTACCGGCAGCATCTCAAAACTGCCCCACAAGCCGTGGCCTATCTCAAAGGGCGAGGCCTGTCGGGTCACATTGCCAAACGATTTGGTCTGGGCTATGCGCCAGAGGGTTGGCGCAGTTTGGCCAGTGTTTTTCCAAATTACGACGACCCTTTGTTGGTTGAAACAGGACTGGTCATCGTCAATGAAGAAGACGGTAAACGCTACGATCGGTTTCGAGACCGCGTCATGTTTCCAATTCGGAATATCAAGGGCGAATGCATCGGCTTCGGTGGCCGTGTCATGGGCGATGGCACGCCCAAATATTTAAACTCACCCGAAACACCGGTCTTTCACAAAGGCCGTGAACTCTATGGCTTGTTCGAAGCCAGAGACAGCATTCATGCAGAAGGCTATGTGTTGGTGACAG
>JBIKJX010000043.1:0-9811 GCA_044360785.1 Limnohabitans sp. | reverse complement strand
TGTTTTTCAAAACATTGACGCAGGTCGCATCGCGATATGGCCGCACAGTCACTTCCTTGTTATCGGCCGATTTGCGTTATGACAATGGCTATGCCTTGCGTTTAAGAGGTGTGAGTACGGTGGTTCCAGATGGGTTGAAAAAACCCTGATCAGTAGATTGAAGATTTAGACAAGAACGGTTGAACATATGGCAAAAGAGTACAAAGATTTGGTGGTCGGTCTTGACATTGGAACTTCCAAGGTCATGGTCGTCGTCGCCGAGGTCATGCCAGGTGGCGAGTTAAAGCTGGCGGGCATGGGCGTTGCACCTGGCAACGGCTTGAAACGCGGTGTGGTGGTCAACATTGATGCCACTGTTCAAAGTATTCAGCAAGCCTTGAAAGAGGCCGAGTTGATGGCAGATTGCAAAATCACACGCGTGAACACGGGCATCACAGGTAGTCATATTCGTGGTTTGAATTCAAGTGGCATGGTGGCCGTCAAAGACAAGGAAGTGACCCCTGCCGATGTGGCGCGGGTCGTTGAAACTGCGCGCGCCATCAACATTTCGACAGACCAACGTTTGTTGTTGGTTGCGCCCCAAGAATTTGTCATCGATGGCCAAGACGTCAAGGAGCCAATCGGTATGAGTGGCATGCGCCTTGAAGCCAAGGTGCACATTGTCACCGGCGCCCAAAGCGCTGCAGAAAACATCATCAAGTGTGTGCGCCGCTGCGGTTTGGAAGTCGATCAACTGTTGCTCAACCCCTTGTCTTCTAGCTTGGCCGTGCTGACCGAAGACGAACGCGAATTGGGTGTGGCTTGCGTCGACATCGGCGCTGGCACAACTGATGTGGCTATTTTTACCAACGGCGCCATTCGCCATACCGCAGTCATTCCCATTGCCGGCGATTTGATCACCAGCGACATTGCCATGGCGCTTCGCACACCCACCAAAGATGCAGAAGACATCAAGGTAGAAAACGGCTGTGCCAAGCAATTGTTAGCGGATCCCGAAGCGCAAGTCGAAGTACCTGGCCTGGGCGATCGTGCCCCTCGTATGTTGTCCAAACAAGCTTTGGCAGGGGTGATCGAACCTCGGGTCGAGGAAATTTTCTCGCTGGTTCAACAAGTCATTCGCGAATCGGGTTACGAAGAAGTTCTATCCTCCGGCATTGTCTTGACAGGCGGCAGTGCCGTCATGCCAGGCATGGTGGAGTTGGGCGAAGACATCTTCCTCAAGCCAGTGAGAAGAGGCGTTCCCAAATACAGCGGTGCGCTGTCTGACATGGTCAGTCAGCCTCGTGTGGCTACGGTCATGGGTTTGATGGAAGAAGCCAGACTGGCCCGTTTGAGAGGTTTTAAAGTGTCTCAAAAGAAGGGTTCCATGAACAATGCTTTCACCCGATTGAAAGACTTCATTGTGGGGAATTTCTAATGGACTGGCGCAAACTTTATTTGGCAAGGGGGAGTCCACATCAGCGATGTTGAAACCCCACTGAACCCATAAAAAAAATTTTCAAAAATCAATATTTAGGCAACTGCAAAAGTTTTAGGAGAGCACCATGAGCATTGAAATGATCCAAGTCGAAGAGTTCAATCAAGGAACGCAAATCAAAGTGATCGGCGTGGGCGGCGGCGGCGGTAACGCGGTCGAGCATATGATCGAGCGCAACGTTCAAGGCGTTGAATTCATTTGCGCCAACACGGACGCACAAGCACTGGCACGCAGCGCAGCGCACCGTTTCATCCAATTGGGTCACACCGGTTTGGGCGCTGGCAGCAAACCCGAAAAAGGTCGCGATGCCGCTGAAGAAGCCATAGAGGACATTCGTGCTGCCATTGAAGGCGCGCACATGTTGTTCATCACAGCAGGTATGGGCGGCGGCACAGGCACTGGTGCAGCACCTGTCATTGCACGTGTGGCCAAAGAAATGGGCATCCTCACGGTAGGTGTGGTGACCAAGCCATTCGACTTTGAAGGTGGCCGTCGCATGCAAAGTGCGGAAGCAGGTTTGTCCGAACTCGAAGCCAATGTCGATTCATTGATCGTGGTGCTCAATGAAAAATTGATGGAATTGCCCGGCGGCGATGACATGACCCAAGACGAAGCTTTTGCGCACGCCAATGACGTGCTGAAAAACGCTGTGGGCGGTATTGCTGAAATCATCAATGTCCCCGGCCACGTCAACGTCGACTTCGAAGACGTGCGCACAGTCATGGGCGAGCCAGGCAAAGCCATGATGGGCACAGCCTCTGCCAGCGGCCCTGACCGTGCACGCATTGCCTCTGAGCAAGCGGTGGCCTGCCCCTTGTTGGAAGGCATTGATTTGTCTGGCGCCAAAGGCGTGTTGGTCTTGATCAGCGCCGCCAAAGGTTCACTCAAATTGAGCGAATCCAAGCAAGCCATGAACACCATTCGTGCGTATGCTTCAGAAAGCGCGCACGTCATTTACGGTACCGCTTATGACGAAAGCTTGGGCGACGAAATTCGCGTCACTGTGGTGGCCACGGGCCTGTCAAGCCAAGGTGCACGCCGCACAGCGCCGCCTTTGCAAGTGCTGAGAACGGGTACTGACAATGTGCCTTTCACCGTCGACACACATGACAGCAACTTGCCGACATTGGGCGGTCAAAGCCCTGCTTTGGGCGGTGACTATGGTCGTTTGAACACACCAAGCGTGTGGCGCACCAACCGCACACAGGCCGCTGCCAAAGTGGATGGCATGGCGTCTGCAGGCATGGACGACATTGAAATCCCAGCTTTCTTGCGCAAGCAAGCAGACTGATTTTTCAAGCACAGTGGGTTCTAAAACCCTCTTCAAGCAAGCATGCGTTTGAGAATTTAAAATCAAGCCCATGCTTGCTCAAAGAACCATCAAAACCCTCACCCAAGCGGTGGGTGTGGGATTGCATAGCGGCCAACGGGTTGAGCTAACCCTTCGGCCCGCCCCGCCCAATACGGGCATCGTGTTTCGCCGGGTTGATTTGGTTGAGCCCGTCGACATACCCATCAACGCCCTGAGCGTGACCGACACCCGATTGGCCTCCACCATCTCCAGTGGCCAGGCCAAGGTGCACACGGTTGAGCACTTGATGTCGGCCTGTGCTGGTTTGGGCATTGACAACCTCATCGTCGACATCACGGCAGAAGAAGTGCCTATTTTGGATGGCTCTGCCTCTTCCTTTGTTTTCTTGCTGCAGAGTGCAGGCATTGAATTGCAAAAGGAACCCAAAAAATTCATCCGTGTTTTAAAAACTGTCGAGGTCAAAGAGGGACAAGGCGAGAACATCAAATGGGCCAAGCTGGAGCCCTACAACGGCTACAGACTGAGCTTTGAAATTGATTTCCATCACCCCGCCGTCGATTCAACGGGCCAGCAAGTCGTGTTTGACTTGGGGCGCGATTTGTATGCGCGCGACATTGCCCGCGCCCGCACTTTTGGCTTTACCAAAGATGTCGAAATGTTGCGCTCGAATGGTCTGGCTTTAGGCGGCGGTTTGGACAATGCCATTGTGATGGACGACTACAAAGTTTTGAACAGCGATGGCCTTCGCTACGACGACGAATTTGTCAAACACAAAATTTTGGATGCCATGGGCGATCTGTACTTGATTGGCAAACCGCTCATCGCCAGTTACACAGCCTTTCGTTCTGGGCATGCCATGAACAATCAGTTGCTCAGAGCGCTGCTGGACCAGCCAGATGCTTACGAAATTGTGAGCTTTGATGACATCAAAAAAGCACCTGAAGGTTTTGCCTTGCCAGTGCGAGCTTGGTAATTCGTTTTGAATCAAGATGACGCCAAGCCGTCCTTGAAGGACTTGTGGCGCCACCAAGCCTTCATGCGATTTTGGGTGGCCCGATTGAGCGGCATCTTGGCCAACCAAATGCTGATGGTTGCTTTGGCATGGCACATGTACGAGATCACGGGCAGTGCGTGGGATTTAGGCCTGGTGGGCTTGTTTCAGTTTGTGCCTTCTTTGCTCATGACTTTGCCCGCAGGGCATATCGTCGACAGACTTCATAAGGTTCGTATTTATTCGGTCTGTATGCTGGTTCAGGCCGCTGTGGCGTGCTTGCTGTTTTGGGGGACCCACACCGACTCAGTCACACGCGAAATGGTGTTTTTCGTCTCTGCCATGTTGGGCCTTGTGCGTGCTTTCCAAATGCCCACCCAACAAGCGCTCACGCCACATTTGGTGCCACCATCCTTGCTGCAGCGGGCGGTGGCCATGAGCTCAACAGGCGTCCAAGCAGCGGTGGTCGGAGGACCCGCATTGGGCGGCATTTTGTACGCTTTGCACGTCAATGCGGTTTACGCGTCCTGCACCCTGTTCTTGTTGTTTGCTTTTTTGATCTCACTCACTGTGAAATACGACCACAAGCCTTCGAACGCTGCTGTCGATTTTCAGAGTGTCATGGCGGGCGCCTACTTTGTTTGGAATCACAAAGTCATTTTGGGAGCGTTTGCACTGGATTTGTTTGCTGTTTTGCTGGGGGGTGTGACCGCTTTGTTGCCCATTTATGCCAAAGACATATTGCAAACAGGTCCCGAAGGATTGGGCATTTTGCGGTCGGCGCCTGCCGTTGGCGCCTTGTTGATGGCGGCTGTCCTGACACAGTTTCCCATCGAGCGGAAAGTGGGTCGCTGGTTGCTGATGTCGGTGGCAGTTTTTGGTTTGGCCAATTTTGTCTTTGGCATGTCAACCCACATGGGCTTGTCCATTGCAGCACTCATGCTGGCAGGTGCCGCAGACAATGTGAGCGTGGTGGTCAGGCTCACGCTCATGCAATTGGAAACGCCAGACGACATGCGCGGCAGGGTGGCCGCAGTCAATTCAATTTTCATTGGTGCTTCAAACCAATTGGGCGAGTTTGAATCGGGCGCGACAGCCGCTGCTTGGGGACCTGTCGGCTCAGCAGTTTTTGGTGGGCTGGCAACAGTGGGCGTGGCCTTGGCGGCTCTCAAAATATTTCCAGACTTGGCCAAGCGAGATCAAATGGTTTTACCCAAGTAGGTGGTCACTCTTTGCACAGACCGTCAGTGGCTTCGCCCATCTTTGAACATGCCATGGGTTTTGCGATTCAACACATCCAAAGCCGCTAACTTGTTCATAGAAGGACTGGCGTGTGCGTGGGTGATGGCCAAGCCCAAGGCATCAGAGGCGTCGGGGCCTGGCGCTGCAGGCAGCTTCAACATCCGCTTGACCATTTCCTGAATTTGAGACTTGGCGGCACGGCCATGGCCCGTGATGGCTTTCTTCATTTGAAGCGCTGTGTATTCGGCCACCGATAAGTTGCACGAAACCAAAGCAGTGAGACAACACCCCCTTGCTTGGCCCAACAGCAAAGTGGCTTGTGGATTGACGTTGACGAACACAATTTCAACCGATGCCACATCGGGTTGATAGCGCGCATTGATTTCCAGAATACCGTCGTAGATCACTTTAAGTCGTTGTGGCAAATGGCCTTGATGAACTTTGTCCGTCTTGATGACGCCGCTGGCCACATAAGTCAGCTTTGAGCCGTTGACGTCGATAACGCCAAAACCTGTGGTTTGTAAACCGGGGTCAATGCCAAGAATTCTCATGCTGTGATTGTGATCTGCCAATCAAGGCAAGGCAACATCGTTCATGCGCGCCATGATGGTTTGAGCGCGGTCGCTGAGATAAACCGATTGAGGCAGTTTTTCGAAAAAACGCGGTCGAGGCAACATGACTGACAGACGGGCGGCTTCCCATTCACTCAGTTTGGCAGCAGGTTTTTGAAAGTAATGTTGGGCTGCCGCCTCGGCACCAAAAACACCCAACCCCCACTCCACATGATTCAAGTAAAGCGTCAATATTTGCTTTTTGGTCAAGAATGTTTCGAGCGCCATGGTGATGACCCATTCTTGTGCTTTGCGCACCATGGTGCGTTCGCCTGTGAGCAATAAATTCTTTGCCAATTGCTGCGTGATGGTGGAACCACCCACTATTTTTGGCATGTTTTTTTTGCCATTTGCTTTGGCGGCCTGCGCTTCAAGTTTGGCCTGCGCACTGGCGTTTTTTCGCCAAGCTTTTTCTACGGCATCCCACCACACGCCCTTGTGCTGGGTAAAGCCACTGTCTTCTGAGGCCAAGACAGCACGTTTTAAATTAACAGAAATTTGATCGGTAGAGCGCCAATCTTGACGCCACTTGAGTTGGCCCTTTTGCGAAAAAATTTGCCAAGCTTGCGAGCGTTCAAAAGCTGTAGAAGAAGGGTCTGACACAGCCATCCACGCCACTCTACCGATGAAAAATACTTGCAGCAATACCAAAGCCACCAGGACCAACAGAAGCCATTCACGGATTGCTTTGAGAACCTGTTTCATGGTGCGTTGGCGGGTGGGGGAAGCATGCGCGTTTCAAGTGTTTCATCGCGTGCAAAATTAAAACGTGTGACAACCACCAATTGATCCGCTTGGCGTTTCATCTCGGCGGTAAAGTTGTCGAAGGGGGATGCCCCTTGAACAATCGCAATGGCACGTTGGTCAAGCAGCGCACGCCCAGAACCTTTGGCAATTTCAGTTTGAATGACCTTGCCATTCGCGTTCAAGGTGATCACCATGGTTAGGCTACCATAGAGTTTTTCGCCACCAGCTTGCGGAAAATTTTCTGTGCCTGTCGCCTCAATGGTTCTGCGCATCTTGTCATAGTAGCGCGCAAAAATGGTCTCTTGCGTGGCTGGGCCGATGTAGCGTTTTTTGGAGCCCCCTTGTAAAGCCTGTGACTGCTTTTCAATTTGCGCCAATTGGTGCGACAACTGCTTTTGTTTTTCGACGAGCGCGTCAGATTCAACTGTGCCTTGTACAGCGTTTGGAGGCTGGCTGCTCAACTCAAACAATTGGCGTTTCAATTGCTGAATCAGCCTGAGTTGTTCTGTCTTGAGCGCTTCAATTTTCTTTTCGACCTGTTGTAAGTCTTCGCCGTTTTGAATTTGTTCAGACGCACTCAACGGCGATGATTGCAATTGCTGGCCCGGAACTTGGCCGCCGCCTGCCAAGTTCACTTGCGCCATGGCTTGTGGTTTGTCGGGAGCCTGATTGCTTCTGGCATTGACCAAAACAACTTCCAAGGCATTGCTTTGGAAAATCCGATCGATGCTGCTGGGCGAAATCCACTTGACGGTTAAAAAAACAGCATGCAGCAGAATGGAAATACCCAAGGCCCACATCAAATTTCGATGTGAACACGTTTGCATCGACAGGGGCGAAAGCGAATGGCGCATCAGGATGATGAGGGCTCTTCTATGGGGGCTTCGTCGACATTCATGGCCAATGCGATTGGTCCAGTGACCGTCTCTTCCAGTTCGTCCAAGGCATCGTCTAAATTGACTTCATTGGCATCCAATGCAGTGTCCGTGTTTTCGATTTTCTCAATCACGGTGCCGTTGACATCGAGCGCCATGGTGTCCATGTTGCCCAATTGCACACGAACTTTGTCGCCACGTTGCATACCGCTTGCGCCCATCACATTGAACACCAAAGGCAATTCATCTGCACGGACCATCCAACTGCCACCCGCCATTTCCTTGACCAAACTGGCCAACAATTCGGTGATGTTTTCTTGCTTCAAATACTGCAGCGTCCAAAATCTTTCCATGCCTGATTGGTAGCTGTTGTAGGCGGTGTAGGCCGCATCAAAGGCACTGATGATGGCAAACATTTGTGCGTCTTTGGGTTTGAAAGGTGCTGCAAATGCGGCTGTTGCGCCATGCTTGGCGCAGGCAATGATTTGCCATTGATTGACCAAATCAGTGTAGCGCCTGAGCGGTGATGTACTCCACGCATAGGCGGGCACGCCAATGCCTGCATGGGGCAAAGCTTTGGTGCCCATGCGCACTTTGACACCGGGTGCCATGCTGGCTTGGCTGCGGTAAATGGCAGGCACGCCCAAACTGGCAAGCCACTGACCCCAAGTGCTGTTGGCCAAGATCATGGCCTCCGCAACAATCAAGTCAAGCGGCGCACCCCGTTGGCGCACGCTAATTTGAACCGACTCATTGCCTGTGGGCGCAGCGTCATTGCTTTCACGCACCAAGCGGAAGTTGTAATCGGGACGATTGAAATTTTCAGGCTTGCCGCGAACCACTTCTCTGCCTGCTTTGAGTCGCTGCGCCAACCGCCAGAAAAATGCCAAGCTTTGGTGAGAAATGGGCAACTGAGGTTCACCACTTCGTGCTGCAGGTGCGCTGTCTTCCAACCAATCTGGGGTGACCCAAGTGTCGAGTTGGTCGTGTCTTAAATTGGCTGCAATTGGTACGCGCTCTAGTTTGGTTTCGCTGTGTTGAATGCTGAGCGTTGCTTCATCCAAGGTGACATACAGCGAGACCGCAGGGCAAGCCTGACCTTCAGCCAAGGTGTATTGCTGAACCACTTCATCGGGCAACATGGTTATTTTGTAGCCAGGCATGTACACCGTTGACAAACGTGCGCGTCCCAATTGATCGATGGCGCTGCTGGGTTCAATGGCCAAACCAGGCGCAGCGATGTGAATGCCCACGACCACGGTGCCTGAGCCAAGACCTTGTAAAGACAGGGCATCGTCAATTTCTGTGGTTTGCGAGTCGTCAATGGAATAAGCCTGTACCTGTGCCAAGGGCAATTCTTCTCGAATTTTGGGCGCATCCAATTTGGGAAAGCCCGTGCCCTTTGGAAAATTGTCGAACAAGAAACGTTGCCAGTGGAAATCGTAGGCACTGGCAATGGCCCCTGCGTTTTGCAAAAGGGTCAGTGGCGCAGTTTGACTGCTGCGACTGGCTTCGACGACCGCTTTGTATTCGGGCGCATTTTTGTCGGGTCTGAATAAAATTTTGTAGAGCTGATCTTTGATGGGTGCGGGGCAATGGCCGGCCATCAAATCTTGTGACCAGCTTTCTATTTGCGCCAAAATTTGCTTTTTCTTTTCAATGCCAGCCAAGGCCAATTGAACAGTTTCTGCGGAGGCTTTTTTGAAGCGGCCTTTTCCGGCACGTCTGAAGTAGTGGGGTGCCTCGTAGAGCCGAATGAGCGCAGCCACCTGTTGGATGGTATTGGCATCGGCGCTGAAGTACTCGCGTGCGACATCGGCAAAACCAAATTCAGTGTCGGGCGCAAACTCCCACGCCAAATCAAGCTCAATGCTTGGGCTGATTGCGTTGGCTTCGGCCAACAGTTGGGCAGGGTTGGGCTTGTCAAATTTCAAAAGCAAATTGGCGCCTTTGACTTTGACTCTTTTGCCGCTGTCCAATTCCACCTGAACCGAGGCTTCTCCCTCGGACAGGACGCGTCCGGCTAAAAATTTGCCAGCTTCTTCAAACAATGCATACATGGTCAGATTGTCCCATGAGGCGACATCTTCGGCACAAGCCTTTGGGAAATGCAGAAATTCAGAAAAAACTGGGGAAGGGACGGATAATCGGCGGATGCCACGCGTGATCGAAACCCCCAGTTTGTCGTCGAGAGTCCTTCGTTTGTTCGAAGGCTTTGATGGCCCATTGGCTTTCGCCATCTTCATGCTGGCCTGTGCCGGAATGCTCATCATGTATTCGTCGGGTTACGACCATGGCACCCGCTTTGTAGACCATGGCCGAAACATGCTCATTGCGGGCGCCATCATGTTTGGGGTGGCGCAGATTCCCCCCCAAAGACTGATGACCCTGGCTGTTCCCATTTATACCGTGGGGGTTTTGCTGCTCATTGCGGTGGCCATTTTTGGCATCACCAAAAAAGGTGCGCGCCGCTGGCTCAATGTGGGCGTGGTCATCCAGCCCAGTGAAATTTTAAAAATTGCCATGCCCTTGATGTTGGCTTGGTGGTTTCAAAAA
>JBIKJX010000371.1:0-2626 GCA_044360785.1 Limnohabitans sp. | reverse complement strand
TCATCGACTTAGAAATCGACGCCAAAGGCGACTTGCACATTGATGGCCATCACACCGTCGAAGATGTGGGCATCACCTTGGGTCAAGCCGTGGCCCAAGCCGTGGGCGATAAAAAAGGTTTGCGCCGTTACGGCCATGCCTATGTGCCGCTTGACGAGGCCCTGTCGCGGGTGGTGATCGATTTTTCTGGCCGTCCAGGCTTGGTCAACCACGTGCCTTTCACCAGCGGCATGGTGGGTGGTTTTGACACCCAACTCATGCACGAGTTTTTCCAAGGCTTTGTCAATCACGCTTTGGTCACTTTGCACATTGACAATTTGCGTGGCGACAACGCCCACCACCAAGCCGAAACCGTGTTCAAAGCTTTTGCGCGTGCCTTGCGTGCTGCTCTTGAAATCGACCCTCGTTCTGTCGGTGTCATTCCTTCTACCAAGGGCTCGCTGTAAGCATGTCTCCCAACTCGGTGGCGGTGGTGGATTACGGCATGGGCAACCTCCGATCGGTGGCCCAAGCCGTCATTCATGCGGCCCAAGATACAGGCCTTGATGTCAAAATTACCTCGAATCCGCAAGATGTTCGAGATGCCTCCCGGGTGGTCCTGCCAGGGCAGGGCGCCATGCCCGATTGCATGCGCGAATTGCGCGACTCAGGTTTAATGGAAGCCGTGTTGGATGCAGCCGCCAAAAAACCACTGTTTGGCGTGTGTGTGGGCATGCAAATGATGCTCGATCACAGCGAAGAGGGCAGCACGCCAGGTTTGGGCCTCATCCCTGGCAATGTCATCAAGTTCAATTTGGCTGGCAAGTTGCAGGCCGATGGCAGTCGATTCAAAGTACCCCAAATGGGTTGGAATCAGGTCAAATTTTGTCAGTCAGCAGGCGCACAACACCCTATTTGGGGCGACATCCCCAACGGCAGTTATTTCTATTTTGTACACAGCTTTTTCGCAAAACCCCATAATGCAAACCATGTTGCTGCCGAAACTGATTACGGCGGTCCTTTTGCATGTGCCATTGCCAAAGACAATTTGTTTGCCACACAGTTCCATCCAGAAAAGAGTGCCGATCAAGGTTTGGCCTTGTACCGGAATTTTTTGCACTGGCAACCCTGATTTTTTTAATTTTGTTCCACTCTAGCGCTACCTTTTAGCCATGATTCTGATTCCTGCAATTGATCTCAAAGACGGCCATTGTGTTCGCCTCAAGCAAGGCGATATGGACCAAGCCACCACATTTGGTGAAGACCCTGCAGCCATGGCGCGGTCCTGGCTTGAAAAAGGTGCAAGGCGTTTGCACCTGGTTGATCTGAATGGCGCATTTGCGGGAAAGCCCCAAAACTTTTCAGCCATCAAGTCCATCCTCAATGAAGTGGGCGACGACATCCCCGTTCAACTGGGGGGTGGCATTCGCGACTTGGACACCATCGAAAAATACATCGACGGTGGTTTGCGCTACGTCATCATTGGGACGGCAGCCGTTAAAAATCCGGGATTCTTGCGCGATGCGTGTAGCGCCTTTGGCGGCCACATCATTGTGGGCCTCGACGCCAAAGACGGCAAAGTGGCTACTGATGGGTGGAGCAAACTCACAGGTCACGAAGTGGTGGACCTGGCCAAAAAGTTCGAAGACTGGGGCGTGGAGTCCATCATTTATACCGACATTGGTCGCGATGGCATGCTCAGCGGCATCAACATTGAAGCCACAGTCAAACTGGCGCAGGCCCTCACCATTCCCGTCATTGCGTCGGGCGGTTTGTCCAACATGGCCGACATTGAACAGTTGTGCGCAGTCGAAGACGAAGGCGTCGAAGGCGTCATTTGCGGCCGCGCCATTTACTCGGGCGATCTCGATTTCCAAGCTGCCCAGGCGCGGGCCGATGAACTCAACGACTGATGTCTTGCAAGGCCATGCCGGCTGGCATTGGTCTTTGCCCAATGGCGACAGCGTCTTTGTGGCCCAGCAAGGCGCGCATGTGTTGTCATGGCAAGCGCAAGGCAAAGAGCGGCTGTTCCTCAGTCCTGCCTCAGTGTGCGACGGCGTGACTGCCATTCGAGGGGGTGTTCCTGTTTGTTTTCCTCAATTTAATCAGCGGGGCAATTTGCCCAAGCATGGATTTGCACGCAACATGCCTTGGCGTTTGGTGCAAGAGCGCAGCCAAGGCCCTCAAAAAGTTTTTGAGTTGTCTAGCAACGATGTCACATTGGCTTTGTGGCCACATGCTTTCAAGACCTTCTTGACAGTCAACTTGGCGCCCAGCAGTTTGCAAATGACCTTGACGGTTGAAAATCATGGTCAGCAAAGCTTGTCATTCACAGGCGCGCTGCACACTTACTTTGCAGTGGATGCCATCTCTCAAGTCAGTTTGCAAGGACAAACAGAACAGCCCGAATGGGACGCCGTCAAGGACACGCGTCAAAAGTGTTCAGGCCAACTTCGTTTCGATTCAGAGTTTGATCGCGTCTACGATGTGCAGTCAGAAACGCAGCCGCATTGGACCTTGCAGGATGGCAGTGCCACATTGCAAATTTCGCAAAGTGCCTCTTGGGGTCAAAGTGTGGTTTGGAATCCCGGCGCCGACAAATGCGCGCAACTCAAAGACATGCCTGCTACAGGTTACCAGCGCATGC
>JBIKJX010000370.1:0-2627 GCA_044360785.1 Limnohabitans sp. | reverse complement strand
TTGTTGCAATGCGAACGAGGTGCGTCCACTTTGGGTCAACAAGCGCATTTTCAAAATGAATTGACCACGCTGATTCAAGTGGCCCAGCAAAACGGCGCGATCCAAGAACCCACCATTCGACAGCGCTTGGCCAAAGCCATATTGGGGCTTCAGACGCTGCGCTACCATGCCCTGAGAACGTGTGACGACAACGCGTCGCCCAGGGCCAGCAGCATCAGCAAGTACGCATGGTCCAACTGGCGACGCACTTTGGGCGAATTGGCCATGGACGTGCTCGGCCCCGATGGTGAGGTGGCCAGCGATGATGCCCATCGAACCGCCTTGCAACGTTTATGGCTTGTCAGCCGGGCCGACACCATTTATGCCGGTAGCAACGAAATTCAGCTCAACTTGATGGCAGAGCGGGCCCTGCAAATGCCCAAATAGGGTCGCACCCTTTATCGTCCAAGCAGACGATGCTGTTGAACGACGTTTTGCGCATCATCAAGGCCATTCTTTGACATCCTTTTCCCTATGAAAAATCCTCCCGACTATGTTCCTGGCCATGGCCTGCTTCGCGGCAAATCTGTGTTGGTCACTGCAGCGGCGGGGGCAGGCATTGGTTTTGCGGTAGCCAAACGCGCTGCCGAAGAAGGTTGCCGAGCGCTGTTCATCTCTGACGTCCACGAAAGAAGATTGAACGAGGCCGTTCAAACGCTTCAAAAAGAAACAGGCTTGCAAGCCATTTACAGCCAACTCTGTGATGTCAGCCAAGAAGCCCAAGTTCAAGCACTGATTGACCAAGCCAATCAAACCATGGGCGGCATTGATGTACTCGTCAACAACGCAGGCTTGGGTACCAGCAAAAAAATTGTCGACATGGCCGACGAAGAATGGGACAAGGTCATCGGCGTCACACTCACTGGGACTTTCCGTGTCACTCGCGCGGCGCTCAAGGTCATGCAACCCCAAGGCAAAGGCGTGATTGTCAACAACGCTTCTGTGTTGGGATGGCGCGCCCAAACTGAACAAGCGCACTATGCAGCCGCCAAGGCCGGCGTCATGGCGCTCACACGCTGCGCAGCCCTAGAAGCTGCCGAGTTTGGCGTTCGCATCAATGCGGTTGCCCCCTCTATTGCCATTCACGCATTTCTCAAAAAATCTGCCTCCGAAGAACTGCTCAATCAGTTGTCAGAGCGTGAAGCCTTTGGCCGCGGTGCCGAGCCATGGGAAGTGGCCAACGTCATGGTGTTTTTGGCCAGCGACTACTCGTCCTACATGACGGGCGAGGTGGTCTCTGTCAGCTCCCAAAGGGCTTAAGCCATGGCCGACTCAACTGCGCCTTCACTGTGTCTTGATTCTGCTGAAGCAGCCTTGGCAGCTGTCGGCCAAGAATTGGGCGTCACAGACTGGATCACCATCACGCAAGAGCGTATTAACACGTTTGCAGAAGCGACCGGTGACCATCAATGGATTCACATAGACCCTGTGCGCGCCAAAGAAGGACCCTTTGGCGCCTGTATTGCGCACGGGTTTTTAACACTGTCCTTGGCCAATCTTTTTTTGCCCCAATTGGTTCGGTATGAGCACCTCAAAATGGGCGTGAACTATGGCTGCGACAAAGTTCGTTTTCCATCTCCCGTGTTGGTCAACGGCCGAATTGATCAAGGACAACGGCGTTCAAGTCGTGGTCAGCATCAGCGTTGAAATTGAAGGCGCTAGCAAACCTGGCTGTGTGGTCAACACCATCAGCCGTCTTTATTTTGAATGAGATTTTTCCCATGAGCACACAAGACGCTGTCATTGTTTCTACTGCACGCACGCCCATTGGCAAGGCCTATCGCGGCGCTTTCAACGACACCGAAGCACCTGTCTTAGGCGGCCATGTCATTCGCCATGCTTTGCAAAAAGCAGGCGTAGAAGGCCACGAGGTTGATGACGTTATTTTGGGCATTGCCGCACAGCAGGGCAATCAAGGCTACAACTTAGGCCGCCTGTGTTGTTACACCGCCGGCTTGCCCGACAGCGTCGGCGGCATGACCATTGACCGCATGTGCGCGTCGGGTTTGATGAGCATCGCCACCGCTGCAAAAGGCATCATGACTGGCGAGATGAATGTTGCGGTAGCCGGTGGTTTGGAATCCATTTCTCTGGTGCAAAACAAATACAAAAACAGCCACCGCGCGCAATCCAAATCGGTGTTGGATGTCATGCCCACAGCCTACATTCAAATGATTGAGACGGCAGAAATTGTGAGCCAACGCTACGGCATTTCTCGTGAAGCCCAAGACGCCTACGCCTTGCAAAGCCAACAACGTACCGCCAAAGCGCAACAAGCCGGTTTGTTTTCAGATGAGATCGTGCCCCTCACGACACAAAAGCAATTGTTTGACAAAGAAGGCAATGTCACGGGCAGCGAAAGCGTCACCTTGCTTCAAGACGAAGGCAGCCGGGCTGATACAAGCTTGGAGAGTTTGACCAAGCTCAAACCTGTTTGGAAAAATGGCCAATGGGTGCCAGAGGGTTCTTTCATCACGGCAGGCAATGCATCTCAATTGTCAGATGGTGCGTCTGCATCAGTATTAATGAGCGCTGCCGAAGCCAAACGCCGTGGCCTAGCCCCCTTGGGCACTTACCGCGGTGTTGCT
>JBIKJX010000369.1:0-2634 GCA_044360785.1 Limnohabitans sp. | reverse complement strand
CCATCGATGAAATCAACGCCAAAGGCGGTGTGTTGGGCAAGAAACTCGAACCCGTGGTGGTTGACCCCGCTTCCAACTGGCCATTGTTTGCTGAAAAAACAAAACAACTTCTAGGTCAAGACAAAGTGTCCGTCATCTTCGGTTGCTGGACTTCGGTGTCCCGTAAATCTGTTTTGCCCGTAGTTGAAGAAATGAATGGCTTGCTGTTCTACCCTGTGCAATACGAAGGTGAAGAACTGTCTAAGAACGTGTTCTACACAGGTGCTGCGCCCAACCAACAAGCCATTCCAGCGGTTGACTATTTGATGAGCAAAGACGGTGGCTCTGCTAAGCGTTGGGTTTTGCTCGGGACCGACTATGTGTACCCACGCACCACCAACAAAATTTTGCGCGCTTACCTGAAGAGCAAGGGTGTGAAAGATTCTGACATCGATGAGAAGTACACGCCATTTGGTCACGCCGACTATCAAACCATTGTGGCTGACATCAAGAAATTCTCAGCGGGTGGTAAAACAGCTGTGGTGTCAACCATCAACGGCGACTCCAATGTGCCTTTCTACAAAGAATTGGGCAATGCAGGTTTGAAGGCCAAAGATGTGCCCGTGGTGGCGTTCTCTGTGGGTGAAGAAGAACTGCGCGGTGTGGACACCAAGCCTTTGGTGGGTCACTTGGCTGCATGGAACTACTTCATGAGCATCAAGAACCCTGCCAACGACGAGTTCACTAAAAAGTGGGCCGCCTACGCCAAGGCCAAAAACATTGCAGGTCACAAAGACAAGCCTTTGACCAACGACCCCATGGAAGCCACTTACATTGGCATCAACATGTGGAAACAAGCGGTTGAGAAAGCCAAGACCACTGATGTCGACAAAGTGATTGCTGCCATGGCGGGTCAAACCTTCACAGCACCGAGCGGCATCACTTCCAAGATGGACGAGAAGAACCACCACTTGCACAAGTCTGTGTTCATTGGCGAAATCAAAGCCGACGGCCAGTTCAATGTGGTCTGGAAAACACCCGGTCCCGTCAAAGCCAAACCATGGAGTCCTTACATCCCTGGCAACGAGAAGAAGCCTGACGAACCCGCTAAGAAGTAATTTTTTCTACAGCGTCCTAGAGGAAGGGCGATATTGTCCTTCCTCTTTTTTTTGAATGTTGTGAAGCTGAAAAATGATTCGATTTAGAACTTGGCCAGTGTTGTTCATTCTCATCTCATTGCTGGCTTGGGCCTTCATGGTCAGCCCTGTCAAAGCCATGAGCTTGTCAGAAATGAAAGGATTGGTTGAAGGCGATACCGATCAAAGAATTGAAACCCTGAACAAAGTTGTGGCGCAAGGTGATCCAAATGCGCTGTTGTTTTTGCAAGCCTTAGCAGACGATGCGGTCAAAGTTACTGGCGACAAAGTTTGGATTGTTCGAGACAGCCTGGGTGCTGGCAAAGCGCTTGACCCCTTGACGGGGCAGAAATTGGATTTGCCACCAGATGCGCAAGATGTGGTGAGTAACAATCGCTTTCGCGGCGAAATTGAGACTGCCTTGGCCGCATTGAAATTGTTCAGTACTGAAGCATCCATGCGTGAACAAGCTATCAAAGCCTTGCTCAAAGAGCCAGATGCCAATAAGTTGCCTTTGTTGAACAAAGCTTTGGCAGAAGAGACTGACTTGGGTCTCAAAAGTTTAATGCGATTGGCCCAGGCAGCTGCTCAGCTGGGCGATCCAGATGTTGCTGTGCGACTTTTATCTGCCCAACGCTTGGCGGAAAGTCAAACACCCGAAACACAACTGTTGTTGAATCAACGCTTGGCAGAAGAGACTGATCCCCAAGTCAAAGTCCAACTCCGAAAATCTCTGACGGCCATCGAAGCTGCATTGAAAACGGGTGAACGATTGGGTGCTTTGTTCACTGGCGTTAGTTTGGGCTCGATCTTGCTGTTGGTGGCTTTGGGCTTGGCCATCACGTATGGCTTGATGGGCGTGATCAACATGGCCCATGGTGAACTGATGATGATTGGTGCTTATGCCACCTATGTGGTGCAAGCCTTGTTTCGTCAATATGCACCTGCTTACTTTGATGCCTACTTGGTTTTGGCTGTGCCTTTGTCATTTTTGAGCGCAGCACTCGTGGGTGCGTTTTTGGAACGAACTGTTTTGCGGCACCTGTATGGCCGGCCTTTGGAATCCTTGTTGGCCACATGGGGCATCAGTTTGATCTTGATGCAAGCGGTCCGTTCTTTGTTTGGTGCACAAAACGTGGGTGTCGAAAATCCGGCTTGGATGAGCGGTGGTATTCAAGTCATGTCGAATTTGACATTGCCGTACAACCGCTTGGTCATCATTGCATTTGCTGCGGCTGTGCTCATTGCCATGACTTTGGTTATCAATCGAACCCGACTCGGCTTGTTTGTTCGGGGTGTGACACAAAACCGACCTATGGCTTCTTGCATGGGTGTGAACACAGCACGCATCGATACCTATGCGTTTGCGTTGGGCTCAGGCATTGCAGGTTTGGCAGGGTGCGCGCTGAGTCAAATTGGCAATGTGGGTCCTGACTTAGGACAAAACTACATTGTGGATGCCTTCATGGTGGTGGTGTTGGGCGGTGTGGGTCAATTGGCCGGCACCGTTTACGCAGCA
>JBIKJX010000042.1:0-9847 GCA_044360785.1 Limnohabitans sp. | reverse complement strand
TCACACCCACAGACCTTCTAGGAAGAATGACCACCACCATGCGTTGGCTGATTCTGTTGCCCGCAGGGCCAGGCGCTATTTTGGGCGGCTGGATGGCAGAGCACTGGGGCATGCGAAGCTCTCTAGCTTGCGCAGGCGCGGGCACATTGTTGGTCGCTTTCGTCGCCTACGCAAGGCCTCACTTAAAAAGCCTCAAGACTTTGCCAGAGCTCAAGCCTTAAACGGCCATGGCTTCCGGCATTTTGGGCACCGCTGCCAGCAAGGTTTGTGTGTAAGCGTTTTGGGGCTTTGCATAAATTTCTGCCGCATTGCCCTGCTCTACCACTTGGCCTTTGTTCATCACCAACAGCGTGTCTGACATGTAACGCACCACTTCCAAGTCGTGTGAGATGAACAAATAACTCAAGCCCAGATCTTTTTGTAGATCTTTCAGCAAGTTAAGCACTTGCGCTTGAACTGACACATCCAACGCAGAAACAGCTTCATCCAACACCACCACTTCAGGCGACAAACTGAGAGACCGTGCAATGGCAATCCGCTGACGCTGACCACCCGAAAACTCAAACGGATACCGCTTGAGGGCAGAGGCTGGCATGCCCACTTTATCGAGCAATGCCAAAGAGCGTTTCTCCCAATCGGCATGGCCTGAACCAATGCCGTGCAACTGCATCGGCTCGCTCAATATTTCGCCCACGGTAAATCTTGGATTGAGCGACGCATAGGGATTTTGGAAAACAATTTGCAAACGGCGTTTGTATGTCGCAAATTCTGCATTCGACATCTCGAGCAAGTTCTTGCCGTCAAACAACACCTTGCCAGCTGTAGCCTCATGCAATCTGAGCAAACACAAACCCACTGTGGTTTTGCCAGAGCCAGACTCACCCACCAAGCCTACGGTTTGGCCGCGGACCAGTTTGAAGCTGACATCTTCAACAGCTACAAAATCATCGCTCTTGAACCAGCCGCCCGAACGCTTGAAGACTTTTCGAAGGCCCTGAACTTCCAGCAGTGCCTGCTCGGTTGTGGCAACTTGAGGTGCTTTGACGGGTTGGCTTAGCACTGGCGCGGCTTGAACATTTTCAGGTGAGGCGGCGGCTTCAGAAGTTGCAGCTTCAGCGTTACTTGTCATCCAGTCGTCAATGGTGAGCAAACGTTTGCCTTGACGCTCCACACTGGGACGGCAGCTGAGCAAGGCTTTGGTGTAGGGGTGTTGTGGGTTGCTGAACAAAGTCCGAACAGGCCCCGCTTCACGCACAGTACCTTTGCGCATGACCACGGCGTGATCGGCAACTTCGCTCACCAGTCCCAAATCGTGGGTGATGAACAACATGGCCATGCGTCTGCGTTCGCGCAGTTCCGCCAACAACAACATAATTTGACGCTGCACCGTGACGTCCAACGCCGTGGTTGGTTCATCGGCTATCAATAACTCGGGTTCGCACGCCAGCGCCATGGCAATCATGACGCGTTGCTGCTGGCCACCCGACAGTTCATGCGGATACGCATTGACTCTTTTCTGCGGCTCCGGAATGCCAACCTCGGCCAACAAATCACAAGCTCTGGCCATGGCTTCTTTGTTGCCGATGCCCTTGTGAATTCTGAGCATTTCGGCCAATTGATAGCCCACGGTGTAAACCGGATTCAAGGACGTCATGGGGTCTTGAAAAATCATGGCAATGCGAGAGCCACGAATCAGCTGCCATTCGGCCCGAGACAAGTTCAACATAGAACGGTTGTCGTACTCAATTTTGGAATGCAAAGCCACTTTGGAATTTTGTGGCGGCAGCAATCCCATGATGGCCAAGGCACTGACAGACTTGCCACTGCCCGACTCGCCAACCAATGCAACCGTGCGCTCGCGGGGAATCACAAAAGATACTTCTTCAACGGCACGCACAGGTGCCTTAGAAGCGCTGATGAAGTCAACAGTGAGGTTTTTGACTTCCAACAAATTGTCAGAAATTTGCATCAAAGGTGGAGGTGTTCTGCGCGTTGCCATCTTTTATTCAATCAATTTGGTTTTAGTTGTGTTTGTCTTCAGTGAATGACTTTGGGATCCAAAGCGTCACGCAATGAATCGGTCAACAAAGACAACGCAGTCACAAAAATAGACATGGCGACGGTGGCTGACAAAAGCTGCCACCATTTGCCCACCAGCAAGTCGTTCTGTGCTTCCGTCAGCATCGTGCCCCATGACACACCGTCTACAGGCACGCCAAAACCCAAGAACGAAAGAATCACTTCAGCCTTGATACAAGACACCGTGAGCAAGGAGAATTGCACCAAAATCACGTGGCTGACATTGGGCAAAATGTGCACAAACATGCGTCTGTTATTGGAAGCACCGATGGCATCAGCAGCCCTGACATATTCCCGATTGCGGTGCTTTAAATATTCACCGCGCATTAAGCGGTAAGTTCCGGTCCAACCAGTCGTCCCTAAAATCAAAACCACCGCCATGGTGCCTTTGGTATTGAGGACAGCGGCAATGGCCAAGATCAACAAAATACCTGGAATGGAATGAAAGACGTTGTAGAGCCAATTGCTCAGGTCATCCACCATGCCGCCATACCAACCAGACACGGCGCCTAAGGCTGCACCCAACACAGTGGCCATGAGTGCCGCTGCCAAACCCACCAAGATGCTGGTTTCAGCGCCCTTGATCGTCTTGGCCAAAACATCGCGCCCCCATTTGTCTGCGCCCATTGGCAAATGAGTGGCCAAAGCATTGACTTTTTCGCCGGCAGGCTTCACTGCTTTTTGCGCCAATTCCCATTGCGCTGCAATGGGATCGACCACATCGGAGGGCGAAGGTTCGTACAACACCACGGGCTGTTCATTGGCACCACCCTCTGCGCCTTGGCTGTCTTGTTTGGCCCATGAGGGGGGCGCATTGCTCACAGCAACTTCCTTTTCCCAATCGGATGCCAAAGAACCTACCAAGGTGGTTAGAACCAAAGCCAGACTCAAAATAACCGTGACAGCGCTCCAGACGCCCACACGATCTGATTTAAAACGTCGCCAAGCCAGCGCCCACGCCCCTTCACTGACGACTGGGACTGTTTGAATTGTTGTGCTACTCATTGTGTATCTTTGAAAAATGGTGATGCTTTTGCACAGACTGCTTATCGCAATTGCACGCGAGGGTCAGTGAGGCGATACAGCACATCACCAATCAAATTAAAAATCATGGTGGCGATGGCCACGTAAATGGTGACGGCCTTGATCACCGGAAAATCGCTGCGCTCTACCGCCAGAATAATTTCGCGTCCCACACCAGGAATTCCAAAGAAACGCTCTAGCAAGAATGCACCCAAGAGCAATGTTGGAATGTGGGAAATGACAAACGTAATGACGGGAATCAGTGCATTTCGCAACACGTGAATGAACATGACACGCGGCTCCGACAGGCCTTTGGCACGCGCTGTTCGCACATAGTCCTGATCGACTTCGTCCAACACGAAACTGCGGAACAAACGGGTGTTGGGTGCAATGCTAACCACCAAGCCCAGCAAGATAGGCAGTGGCGCATAGGTGGTGATATTTTTCCAGAAATCATCACTCCACCCCTGTACTGGGAACCAACCAAGGCGATAAGCCAAAACATTCTGACCCACGATGATGAAGACCAAAATACTGACAGACATCAGAGCCGTAAACACCACCATGGTGCCGCGATCAATGGACGATCCGCGGACCCAAGCCAAGCCCACAGCCAGCACCAATGCAATCAAGGTTTCAATGATCAACAGCGGCACCATGAGCGTGAGGGATGCAGGCAGTCGTGTCGCAAAAATACTGGCCACGGACTCTCCCGTGGTCCAACTGTTGCCAAAATCAAAAGTGGCAACTTGTTTGACGAAAATCCAAAGCTGAACAATCAAGGGCTGGTCTAAACCCAGCTCAGCGCGGATGCTGTCAATTTGCTCTTGATTGGAGAAAAGACCCGCCAGCACATAGGCAGGGTCGCCACCAATCCAATTGAACAAGAAAAATACCAACAAAATCACACCCGCCAAGGTGGGAATCATTTGCCACAAACGGCGAAGAACATAAGCACTCATGGTCTGATCCTCGCCTTAAGGTTTTTGAATGTCATAGTAAATCCAATCCCCAAGCAATAGGGGATGCTTGCGATAGCCTTCAACATGTTGATGACTAAGTCGGGTGGCAATGCTGGTCGAGCTCAAGCCCAACACGCCATTGACCTCCATCAAGCGGTACATGTTGTGCAATACACGCGTTCTTTCGGGGCCGTCTGGCAAACGCTTCAATTGATCAAAGTAAGCATCGTATTCAGGGCTTTCAAAACATGCGTAATTGTTTTGACCGATGGTTTTTGAATAGAGCAATTTCATGACAAATTCTGCTTCAGCAGAACGTGTCCAACCCAAGGACCAAGAAGGAATGGCGCATTGCTTGCCCTGCTTCAGCATTTCAGGAAATTTATCTTTCTTGACCTTCAAACGAATGCCCAACCTGTCCATCGATTTTTTCCATAACTCATCGCGTTCACGGTCAATGGAAGATGTCGAGGAGTACATGGTAAAAACCAAAGGCTTGCCATCGGGGTGCATGCGATAGCCTTTGGCATCCTTCTTGTAGCCAAATTGATCTAGCAATGCATTGGCAGACAGTGGGCTGAACTTCACCAAACTTTTGTAATTGGGGTCATGACCTGCAATGACGGGCGAGACCATTTGCTGCGCCTTGACGGCCTGACCTTTGCGAATGACTCTAATTTCTTCATCCACGTCATAGCCCATGATAATGGCCCGACGCAATGCAATTTTCTCGGGTGTGTAGCCGCCAATGATGGGATCTTTTAAATTGAAAAATTGATAGCGAATGTCGGGCTCAACACTTCGGTACATGTTGACGCCCTGCGCAACCCAGGTTTGCAACAAGTCGTTTTTAGGCGTCAGCGCTTTTTCAATGAACGAAGGTGGAACGGCCACTACGTCAATTTCTTTGCCACTGAAGGCCAGCCACATCGATTGGGGTTCTTCAATGATGCTGACTTCGACACGGCCAATTTGCGGCATCTTGCGACCCTGCATTTGATTGGCAATGCGTTGCTCTACAAGATTGTTTGCTGGCGCTTCAAAGTTCCAGACAAAACCTGCGTATTCGGGGTTGGCCTTCAAAATAATTTTGGAACCGCGAACCCACTTTTCAAGCATGTAGGGGCCCGTACCTACAGGGTTGCCCATGACGCCCTCGAAGCCATATTTCTCAACCACCTCACGCGCCATGCCGGCAGCGTAAGGATTGATCAGCAAGCTTAAAAAGTTGCGGTCGGGTTGGTTCAGCTGAATGACCAAGGTGTAACGGTCGGTGGCATAAACACCAGGATGTTTTTGGTCGTAATCAAACTTGCCACTGGCAACGGCTTGTTTGCGAGACTCTGCAAAGCCAAAAATTTTGTCATCCAAGTCAGAGACTTGGGGGCTGCGATTTTTGGGGTCGGCGTGCCGAAGAAAAACATACACAAAATCGTAGGCTGTCAGTTCTCTGCGAACACCTTTGAAAGCTTCGTCAGGCGTGAAATACAAACCCTTTTTAATTTTGAACGTGTAAGTTTTTCCGTCTTTGGAAATCTCTGGCAAGGCTTCAGCGGCATCGGGAACAAACTTGGTGGGCATGGCCATCCAGTCATAGGTCACCAATGGTTGAAATATCGCTGCCGTGATGGTGTTGGAATACAAGTCATTCACACGCACCGGATCAAACCCTGTCTCAGGCACTGGAAAAGCCATGCGCATGACTTTGTTGGGGTCAGCAGGGTTGGCTTTGGGATTGGGCGGTGGACTGGCCATCGCTGATGAGAGTCCCATGCATAGAGCAAGCGAAAGCAAGAAAACCTTGCTCATTTGATGGCTCGTGGCTTTTGAAATGGGCCATCTGACTGTTAAACAATCGACAAAATTCACAATAGTCCTTTGCAGGCAAAAAGCACCTGAACAGGTGAGAAAAGTTTCAAGCTTGAAGAATAATCTAAGATGAGCTTGATTCAGCAAAATTGTTGAACATGAAGGGTTATTTCAGGGCGCAAATACGGAAGAGTGCGAGTAAACCCTTAAAGTTCAAATCATCTTTATTGAAAGAAATTTAACCATGAGCAATCCACTTCTTGAAAAATGGAACACACCTTTTGAAATGCCGCCCTTTGAGCAGATCAAGTCAGCGCATTTTTCTGAAGCTTTCGAACTTGCGCTTCAACGAAATCAAGCAGAGATTGATCAGATCGCCAATCAGACAGCACAAGCCACTTTTGAAAACACACTGCTGACCTTGGAAAGCAGTGGTGAGTTACTGAACCAAACAGCCTCTGTGTTTTTCAACTTGAGTTCTTCACACACTTCATCCGAAATTCAAGAAATAGAAAGAGCGATGGCGCCCAGATTGGCTGCGCACTCAGCGGCACTTTATTTGAATGGTCCCTTGTTTCAGCGGATTGAAAAAATTTATTCAGACAGAAACACTCTGGGCTTAGATGCTGAAAGTATTCGCTTGATAGAACGTTATCACTTGGATTTTGTTCGCGCAGGGGCCAAGTTAAAGGACCAAGACCGGGTGGTTTTTGCAAAAAATACCGAGCGGCTTGCTTCATTGTTCACAGCGTTTTCTCAGAATGTGTTGGCTGACGAAGCTTCATTCAGTTTGCTTCTGACGCAAGAGGATGAACTGAAGGGATTGCCAGAATTTGTGAGAAGTGCTGCACAAAAAATGGCCAAGGACCGGGGTATCTCGGATGCCAATGCGCACGTCATCACCCTTTCAAGGTCTTCACTGACGCCCTTCATGACCTTTTCTGAACGTCGTGATTTACGCCAGAAACTTTGGACAGCATGGTGTCAACGCGGCGAAAACGAAGGCGGGCACAACAACAACCAAATCATGCGCGAAATTCTTCAGCTCCGATTGGCGCAAGCCAAACTGCTAGGCTACAAAGATTTCTCTGAATACGCACTGGCAGACACCATGGCTGGAAGTGCCAAAGCCGCCAGAGATTTATTATTGCGTGTTTGGGAACCTGCCAGGTTAAAGGCACTTCAAGAGCGCGAAGACTTGAAGAAACTTTCTGGCTTAGAAGATTTGCAGGCTTGGGACTGGCATTTCTGGACCGAGCGCGTACGGAAAGAAAAATTTGACCTGAACGAAGCCGAAATCAAACCTTATTTGCAATTGAACAAATTGATGGAAGCCATGTTTTATGTGGCGCACAAGTTGTTTCACGTTAACTTCAAAGAAGTCAATAACATTTCCAAATACCACGAGACCGTGACTGGATGGGAAGTGACGGATGCACATGGCAAGCATGTGGGTTTGTTCTTGAGTGACAACTTTGCCAGAAGCAGCAAGCGCTCTGGCGCTTGGATGAGCACCTACCGCGACCCCATGCACTTGAAAGAATCGATTCGACCCATTGTGGTGAACAACAACAATTTCTCGCAAGGTGCTGAGGGTCAACCCACTTTGCTGAGCTTGGACGATGCACGCACTTTATTCCACGAATTTGGACATGGCTTGCATGGCCTGTTGTCACAAGTCAAATACCCTCGCCTGTCTGGCACCAGTGTGCTTCGGGATTTTGTCGAGTTTCCATCGCAGGTCTATGAAAACTGGCTGATGCAACCGCAAATTTTGAAACAGTTTGCCACCCATGCAGAGACTGGCGAACCCATGCCCGATGCTTTGCTGAAGCGTATTTTGGACGCGCAAACTTTCAACCAAGGATTTGCCACTGTGGAATATGTGTCCTCCGCTTTGGTCGATTTAGCGCTGCACGAAACCACCGATTTAAATCAGTTGGATTTCAAACAGTTTGAAGCTGAAACTTTGAAGGCCATTCAAATGCCGCCCGCCATCGGCATGCGACACAGACTGCCGCACTTCTCTCACCTCTTCTCTTCCAACAGTTATGCCTCCGCATACTATGTGTACATGTGGGCAGAAGTTTTGGATGCCGATGGATTTGATGCGTTTTTAGAGGCTGGCGACTTGTTTGCGGCAGAACCAGCGAATAAGCTTTATGAGCATATTTATTCGGCAGGTAACAGGCAAGATCCCATGCAAGCTTACGTGGCATTTAGAGGCCGCGAACCCACTGTCACGCCCCTGCTCACCAAACGTGGCTTGACCTGAAAACATTGTCTTTGTCATGAAACAAAAAACCCGCCGAAGCGGGTTTTTTTTACTCAAATAAGACGTCATGAAGTCATGACATCTCAATACTGAGTGGGCTTAGCGAATGACGGCGAGTTGTTCGCGCTTGCCACCTTTGTAGGTGTACAAAGTCAGTGCGCCATTTTTGATGTCGCCCTTTTCGTCAAATGCGATGCTGCCAGTAACGCCTTTGTAGTCAATGGCTTTGAGCTTGGGCAAATACTTGGCTGGATCGGCAGAGTCTGCACTGACCATGGCTTGTGCCATGACCTTGACAGCGTCATACACATAAGGTGCGTAGACCTGAACATCGGCATTGAATTTGGTTTTGAAGTCGGCGCGGAATTTGTCCATGCCGGCTTTTTGTTCGCCTTCAACACCACCGGCTTCGGCGCAATAAACGTTTTCGTCGCTCATGCCCTCCGCTGCCAATTTGGCCAACTCTGTGGTGCAAATACCGTCACCGCCCATGAACTTGGCGTTGATGCCCAGTTGCTTCATTTGCTTGAGCATAGGGCCAGCCACAGCGTCCATGCCACCAAAGAAGATGACATCGGGTTTTTTGCCCTTGAGGGTGGTCAGGATGGAATTGAAATCTGAAGCTTTGTCGGTCGTGAATTCGTGACCGACCAAATTGCCACCCGCAGCCTTGACTGCTTTTTCAAACTCTTCTGCTACACCTTGGCCGTAGGCAGTGCGGTCATCAATGACGGCGATGTTTTTACCTTTGAGGGTTTCAACAGCGTATTTACCCAAAGTGCCACCCAAGTGAACGTCGTCGGCCACCACACGGAAGGCGCCGGCATAGCCTTGGCGGGTGTATTTGGGGTTGGTCGCAGAGGGAGAGATTTGGGGAATGCCAGCACCGTTGTAAATTTGTGAAGCAGGAATGGTGGTGCCTGAATTGAGGTGACCAATCACGCCATTCACCTTGGCATCCACCAGCTTTTGAGCAGCTGCAGTGCCTTGCTTTGGATCGGCGCCGTCATCTTCTGCCAAGAGTTCAAACTTGACAGCTTTGCCGCCCAATTTGATGCCGGCAGCGTTCAATTCTTCAATGGCCATTTTGGCGCCATTTTCATTGTCCTTGCCCAAGTGGGCAATGGCACCGCTGGTGGGTCCAACGTGACCAATTTTGACAACTTGCACATCGTCTGCCTTTTTGCCACAGGCAACCAAGGTGAGTGCAACAGCGGCAACTGCAACCGCTGTCAGGGGGGTCTTAAGAGAAGACAATTTCATGAATAGCTCCAAAGTAAAAAAATAAAGCTTCAAAGAAGCAGGCCATAACGATACCGCAAATTAAACCGTCTGTGCAGACAAGTCATATCGATTGATCGTAAACCCCAATTGGGTGTAATGTTTCCAACGTGCTCTGGCACTGACTTTGTCAGACTCCTCAGGGCCAACGACCTCAACCAGGCGAGTTAATTGCCCCAAATTTTCAGGGGCTTCTCCATTTAAATTCAGCGCCACATTCAATTGGGACAAGGTTAACAAAGATGGCCAATCGCTTGCCAGAATGATGCTTGATTGATGAACCAGTTTGGGATCATCATGACGCCAACAATGCGTGACAAAGTCAGTTGGATTTAAATTCCATAAGCTTTGTTGCAATAAATGCAATGCTTCTTCAGGCCCACACACAGCGGCCCGCTTGCCCTGCCCGCTAATTTTC
>JBIKJX010000368.1:0-2642 GCA_044360785.1 Limnohabitans sp. | reverse complement strand
GCCACTGGCCTTGACCACTGGTTCGTATTTGGCCAACTCACGTTTCATGAAAGCCGAAAACTGATCAGGTGTACTGACCACTGGCTCGGCCATCATCATGCCAAAGCGCGTTTTGGTTTCTGGTGCATTCAAAGCCGCAGCAAAAGCTTGATGCAACTTGGCAACCACAGCAGGCGGCGTGGCTGCTGGGGCAATCAAACCCCACCAAGTGTCAACTTCAAAACCTTTGAGAGTTTCTGACATGGCAGGAATGTCTGGCAAAGCAGCACTTCTCTGGGCTGTGGTGACAGCCAGCGCTTTCAGTTTGCCAGCCTTGATATTGGCTGCTGCAGTGGCCAGGTTGTCAAAGTTGAAATCAACTTGTCCAGATAAAAGTGCCAACTGCGCAGGGTTGCCGCCGTTGTAGGGGATGTGCACTGCAAAAATTCCTGCATCGCGTTTGAACATTTCTGCCGCCAAGTGGCCAGCACTGCCATTGCCACCCGAGCCAACATTCAATTTGCCAGGGTTGGCTTTGGCATAGGCAATTAAATCAGCCAGTGAATTGATTTTTAAACGTTGCGCGGTATCGGCATTCATGACCAACACATTGGGTACCCGAACCATTTGCGTGATACCGACAAAGTCGCTGGCTGCGTTGAATGGCATTTTGTTGTAAAGCCAAGGATTGATGGCGTGGGTGGCTACCGCTGCAATGCCAATGGTGTACCCATCGGCGGGTGCTTTGGCCACAATGTCGACGCCCAAATTGCCGCCCGCGCCTGGTTTGTTGTCGATGATGACCGTCCCCAATGTGTCTTTCACGCGCTCGGCCAAAGCCCGGGCTGTGACATCAATGGGGCCGCCTGGCGCATAGGGAACCACCAGTCGAATCGGCTTTGTGAGTGAAGCGTTAGAGCTTGTATTGGTTTGGGCCTGAACATGAACAAGGCTGGTTGTGAAGACGCATATCAATCCGCAGACCGATTTAAAAAGCCAACGCTTAGCGCTCTTATCAGTGTGTAAATTTGTGTGATTCTTTGTCGCCATCATGCAGACTCCTTGGCCTTATCGGCTTCCGTGGTGAATGAATCGGCAAAAAATGCTTCTTCTGGCAAGCCCGCTTTGCTGATGTAGTCGGCTCGGGCAGAGTCCACCACGATGGGGGCACCGCATGCATAAACTTGAAAGCCGCTTAAATCGGCATGGTCTTGTAAAACCGCTTGATGAACAAAACCCGTGCGGCCTGCCCATGCGTCCTCTGGCAAAGCGTCTGATACCACTGGAATGTAGGTCAATTGGGGCATGGTTTTGAGTTGGGCTTCGATCCAGTCGCTCATGTACAAATCGGAAGGACGACGTCCTCCCCAATACAAGGTGGCGGGGCGTGTGATGCCTTTGTGTTGCATGTGCTCAATGAGGGCCTTGATGGGGGCAAAGCCAGTGCCTGATGCCAACAAAATAATGGGTGCATTGGAATCTTCACGCAGGAAGAAGCTGCCGTAAGGGCCTTCAATACGGAGAATGTCTTTTTCTTTCATGGTGCTAAACACCACGTCTGTAAATTTGCCACCTGGCATGTGCCGGATGTGTAGTTCTACTTTGGGTGCGGCTGCATCCAAGGTGTGGGGTGCATTGGCCATGCTGTAACTTCTTCGCGAGCCATCGCGCAACAAAAATTCAACATATTGACCCGCATGAAACTTCATGACGTCGGTGGCGGGCAGTTGCATGATGATCGACATCACGTCGTGCGATTTCTTTTCCAGACTGACCACGCGCACGGGCATTTTTTTGATGGGGAAGCTGCCTTCTTCAGTCACCTGACGTGATTCCAAAACCACATCGCTTTGGGCGGTTGCGCAGCAGGTCAAGATCAGACCTTGTGCTTCTTCCTCTGCGCTGAGTGCTTTGGCTTGATGATCGCCATGCACCACAGTCCCCGATATTTTTTTGCATTTGCAGGAGCCGCAAGCACCATCTTTGCAGCCATAGGGCAGGCCAATGCCTTGACGAATGCCTGCCGCCAGCAAGGTTTCTGAACTGTCTGCGCTGAAATTACGGCCGCTGGGTTGAACGCTGATTTGGAAGCTCATCTTTTCGGTATCCTAGGGGGGTCTGAAATTTGTGAATCCCTGATTTTGCCTTCAAACCAAACCCCTTTGGGCGCTTTGCCCTCCCGCTTTCGAAAAGAACGGGTTTTGATCATCGGCTGCGGTGATGTGGGGCAGCGCGCTGCCAAACAATTGGTGGGACGTAACAGGGTTGTGGCTTTGACCTCCAGTCCAACAAAACAGGCTGATTTGAGAGGTCAAGGCATCACGCCCGTTTTGGGTAACTTGGATGTGCCCGAAACCCTACAACGCTTGGCGGGATGGGCCACCCGTGTTTTGCACTTAGCGCCGCCTCCGTCTGACCGCGTGGGTGAGTGGTCAACCGACCCCCGGACTTTGAACTTGGTCAGGGCTTTGAAAAAAAGATCACTACCGAGGTCTTTGGTCTATGGTTCGACCAGCGGTGTCTATGGCGACTGTCAGGGCCAATGGGTCTCTGAGTCGCAGCCAGTCAAACCGCACACCCCAAGGGCCATGCGCCGAGTTGATGCTGAAAAAGTAGTTCGGTTTTTAGGTCGCTCAGGGGTGCGTGCCGCCATTTTGCGAATA
>JBIKJX010000367.1:0-2645 GCA_044360785.1 Limnohabitans sp. | reverse complement strand
CAGTACACTTTTTTAAACTTGAGGCCAGTGCATCAACATCATGGCGATGGGCAATGCTGGCAGCAAGGCGTCTAAGCGATCGAGCACACCGCCATGACCGGGCAACAAGTTGGAACTGTCTTTGATACCCGCACTGCGCTTGACCAACGATTCCACCAAGTCGCCCACCACGCTCATGGCCGTTAGAAAAATCAAACTGAGTGCCCACAAGAAAGGCCCATGCTGCCACATATGCGCAAACAAACTGGTGCCTGGCCATTGATACGTTTGGGCCAATTGCATCCACACGAGGGCAACCACAAAAACACCAATGAGCCCACCCACTGCCCCCTCCCAGCTTTTGCCGGGGCTGACAGAGGGCGCTAATTTACGAGGAAAAATTTTGGCGCCCAAAGCCCTGCCAAAGAAATAAGCAAACACATCGGCCGCCCAGACCAAAACAAAAATAGACAACAACAATTGGACACTGGCTGTACGTGCCTGCGCCATGGCCAACCACGCTAAGAAAATTAAGCCCAAGCCGATGCCCCAACGAAGGACACGGTGCCAAATCGCCCAACCGGCTACGCCTCTCTGTAGCATCCAAGCAGTCAGGCCCACCCAACTTGCACCTGCAATCCACCAGACCCAATGGGGGGATTCAAGTGTCCATTGAGACCACCAGGCAAAGCCGCACAACATGGCGCAAAGGAAGCCAGACAAAAGGGATTGGACGGAATTGAAGCCGTTCATCCGGCCCCACTCCCACGCGCCAGCTGCAATGAGGACAACGGAGAGAATCAGAAACGGTTGGGGAGAGGCGGCAAAGAGTGCGGGTAACAAGATGGCCAGCAAGGCCAAGGCAGTGATGATGCGCTGCTTAAGCATCGAATGTCACCGTGAGCGGTAAGGTGTCAGTGATTCGATGCATGAAGCGATTCAACAACTTCATCAAACGGCCATGATTTCTTGTTCTTTGCCTGCCACCAATTGATCGATTTCGGCAATGTGTTTGTCAGTGACCTTTTGGACATCGGCTTCAGAGCGTTTTTGCTCGTCTTCAGAGGCCAGTTTGTCCTTGACCAATTTCTTCACAGATTCATTGGCATCACGGCGCAAATTGCGAACAGCAATTTTTGCATTCTCGCCTTCGGTGCGAACCAGCTTGGTCATCTCCTTGCGTCGCTCTTCGCTCATGGGCGGCATGGGGACGCGGATCAGATCACCCATAGAAGCAGGGTTCAAACCCAGATCGCTTTCACGAATGGCTTTTTCGATCTTTGGGCCCATGTTTTTTTCCCAGGGCTGAACACTGATGGTGCGCGAGTCGATGAGGGACACATTGGCCACTTGCGACAAGGGCATCATTGAGCCGTAGTAATCGACTTGGATGGTGTCCAAAATGGCGGGATTGGCACGGCCAGTGCGAATTTTGGTGAGGTTATTTTTGAAAGCCGCAATGGACTGGTCCATTTTGGTTTGCGTTGTTTTCTTGATGTCTTCTAAGCTCATGAGATTCTCCGGGGCCAGAACTGGCAAATACAAGAATGATGCGGTGGTTAGGCGTAGACCAAAGTGCCTTCGTCCTCACCCATAACCACTCGCTTGAGGGCCCCATGCTTGAAAATCGAAAACACTTTGACCGGTAGTTTCTGGTCTCGGCACAAGGCAAACGCCGTGGCGTCCATGATGCCGAGATTTTGAGAAATGGCTTCGTCAAAAGAAATTTTGCTGTAACGGGTGGCCGCTGGATCCTTTTTGGGATCTGCGGTGTAAACGCCGTCTACTTTGGTGGCCTTCAGAACCAATTCGGCACCAATTTCGGCACCGCGCAGTGCAGCTGCGGTATCGGTGGTGAAGAAAGGGTTGCCAGTACCGGCTGCAAAAATGACCACTTTTCCCTCTTCGAGGTATTGAAGGGCTTTGGGTCGCACATAGGGCTCGACCACCTGCTCAATGGCAATGGCCGACATCACGCGGGCGGTCAAACCCGCTTTGTCCATGGTGTCGGCAAGTGCCAAGGCGTTCATGACGGTGGCCAACATGCCCATGTAATCGGCAGTGGCGCGGTCCATGCCGACAGAACCACCGGCAACACCCCTGAAAATGTTGCCGCCACCGATGACCACGGCAACTTGAACACCCAAACGCGTGACTTCTGCCACTTCTTCCACCATTCTCACGATGGTTGCGCGATTGATACCGAACTGGTCATCACCCATCAAGGCCTCTCCAGACAGCTTCAGCAAAATACGCTTATGGGCTGGATGGGCAGTGGTCATGACAGGCTCCTCGTAAAGACAGAATGAAGTTTAGCTTTGAATCGCCCTTTCGGGCGACCCTATTTACCCGGGTTTTAGGCCCGACAGATGCAGATTAAGCTGCGTTTTGAGCAGCCGCCACTTGGGCAGCCACTTCGGCGGCAAAGTCGTCAACTTTCTTCTCAATGCCCTCGCCCACCACATACAAAGTGAATGCTTTCACTTGGGTAGCTTCAGCCTTGAGCATTTGCTCAACGGTTTGCTTGTCGTTCTTCACGAAAGTTTGGTTATTCAAAGACACTTCTTTGAGGTACTTCTGAACAGAACCTTCGATCATCTTGGCGGCGATGTCGGCAGGCTTGCCAGACTCGGCAGCCTTGGCAGTGGCCACTGAACGCTCTTTTT
>JBIKJX010000365.1:0-2649 GCA_044360785.1 Limnohabitans sp. | reverse complement strand
AGCGCATTGCCATTGCGCGGGCCATGCTGAAGAATCCACCGCTCTTGTTGTTGGACGAAGCCACCAGCGCTTTGGATGCGCACAGTGAGCGCATGGTTCAAGCGGCCCTGGAGTCTGCCATGCGGGGCAGAACCACCTTGGTGATTGCACACCGATTGGCCACTGTTCAAAAAGCCGACAAAATTTTGGTGCTGGAACATGGCCGCTTGGTGGAGCAGGGCAAGCATGCTGAGTTGGTGCAGTTGGGCGGTGTGTATGCTGGTTTGGCAGCACTCCAATTTAATGCTTGAAGCGTGTCAATGCGCCGCAACCGGCCTCAACTGACTTCAGTGTCCCGCAAAGTCAACCAAGGTAAACAGCGGCAGGCCGGCTTCTTTGAGTTTGGCTGAGCCGCCCAGTTCTGGCAGGTCAACGATGGCGGCGCCTTCGATCACTTCGGCACCCAATTTTTCAAGAAGTTTCATGCCGGCCAGCATGGTGCCGCCTGTTGCAATCAAGTCGTCAATGAGCAGCACACGCTGACCCCGTTGCACCGCATCGGTGTGTAATTCAACAGTGGCCGTGCCATATTCCAACTCGTAGGTTTCCTCGACGGTTGTAAAAGGGAGTTTGCCTTTTTTTCGAATGGGCACAAAACCCACATTCAACTCGTAGGCCACCACAGCACCCAAAATAAAGCCACGCGCATCGAGACCGGCCACCACATCGGGCCGCATGGCTGGGGTCATATAACGATGCACAAAGGCATCGATCAAAATGCGAAAAACACGCGGGTTTTGTAACAATGGGGTGATGTCGCGAAACTGCACACCCGCCACAGGCCAGTCCGGCACCGTACGAATGTTGCTTTTCAAATAATCATTCACTGACAATGGCACTTCGGCCCCAACTTCGCGCATTGCTTTGACTCCCCGGTGGTATTTGATACTTGCCCGTCATCATAGTCACGCTTTGCGCCATCCCTCGTTAAAATAAACACATGACCTTCAATCCCGATCAAGCCCTCCAACTCGCTCGCGAGACTTTGGACATTGAAGCCGAAGCCCTGATGGGACTCAAATCTCGACTCGACACCCGCTTTTCTGAAGCCGTCCAAATGATGCTGAATGTCAAAGGCCGCGTGGTGGTCACAGGCATGGGCAAAAGCGGCCACATCGGCTCCAAAATAGCCGCGACCTTGGCCTCAACGGGTACGCCCGCCATGTTTGTTCATCCAGGTGAAGCAAGTCACGGCGATCTGGGCATGATCAAAGCAGTCGATGTGGTCTTGGCCATTTCAAACAGTGGCGAAAGCGACGAGTTGGTGTCTATCTTGCCTGTCCTCAAACGCTTGGGCGTGCCACTCATCGCCATGACGGGTGGCTTGACATCGGCCCTGGCGCAACATGCAGATGTCGTTTTAGACAGCAGTGTCGCCAAAGAAGCTTGCCCGCTCAATTTGGCACCCACCGCCAGTACAACCACCCAATTGGCACTTGGCGATGCCTTGGCGGTAGCCTTGTTAGACGCGCGTGGCTTTAAAGCCGAAGACTTTGCGCGATCTCACCCCGGAGGCTCTTTGGGTAGACGCTTGTTAACGCATGTCAGCGATGTCATGCGCAAAGACGAACACGTGCCCAGCGTGCTGCCCAACGCCAGTTTTTCTGAGTTGATGCAAGAGATGAGCCGAAAAGGTTTGGGCGCCTCCGCTGTTGTGAATGAAGCACGCCACATCTTGGGTATCTTTACCGATGGTGATTTGCGTCGTTTGATTGAAAAAGGTCTTGATTTGCGATCGTTGCAGGCCAAAGATGTGATGCACGCCAACCCCCGCACGGTCCATCAAAATGCCTTGGCAGTCGAGGCAGCAGAGTTGATGGAGCAATTCAAGATTACCAGTGTCTTGGTGGTGAACGATGCGCATGAGTTGTGCGGTGCTTTAAATACCAACGACTTGATGCGCGCCAAAGTCATTTGACTGCGAACCCCACCTTCCAAACTACGCACATCATGAAAACCATTCAAGCCGCTTTGAGTTTTCCACCTGAGTTGTTGCTAAAAGCACAAGGTGTCAAAGTCGCGTTCTTTGACGTCGATGGCGTTCTGACCGATGGTGGTTTGTATTTTTCAGAGCATGGCGAAACAATCAAACGTTTCAACACCTTGGATGGCCATGGCCTCAAACTCTTGAAGCACGCTGGCATTACACCGGTCATCATCACTGGGCGCGACTCTGCGCCATTGCGTGTGCGTCTCAAGGCCCTCGGAATTGAACACGCGCGTTTTGGCACAGAGGACAAACTGCCAGCCGCCGAAGAATTTTTAAAAACGCTGGGCTTGGGTTGGCATCAATCTGCAGCCATGGGCGATGATTGGCCCGATTTGCCCCTCTTGCAACGAGCTGCATTTGCTTGCGCGCCCCAACAAGCACATGCCCAAGCTCTGGCACTGGCAGACTACGTCACAAACCGCCAAGGCGGTGAAGGTGCTGCGCGTGAATTTTGTGATGTGTTGGTTGTGGCCAGCGGTCAGTATTCGCAATTGCTGTCACGCGTTGGCACACCCGCAGCATCATGATGGAAAGCCTTCGCCGCAGCCTCGACAAGTTGGCCTTGTACTTGCCAGGCATTCTCATGGCGCTTTTTGCCCTGGGGAGTTGGTGGCTCTTAA
>JBIKJX010000366.1:0-2649 GCA_044360785.1 Limnohabitans sp. | reverse complement strand
GGTCTTGGTGGACTGGTTGCCTTGGAACCACACCTTTGGTGGCAATCACAATTTCGGTATGGTGGTGTTTCATGGCGGCACGATGTACATCGACGACGGCAAACCGACCCCCGCTCTGATGCATGAAACTTTGCGCAATCTGCGTGAAGTGGCGCCCACGGTTTACTTCAATGTGCCGACCGGTTTTGAAGCCATCGCGATGGCCATGAAAACCGATGACTTGCTCCGAAAGACTTTGTTGTCACGCGTACAAATGTTCTTCTACGCAGGTGCTGCTTTGGCGCAACCCATCTGGGACAGCTTGTATGAATCGCAAGAGCGCGAAATTGGTCAACGCATTGTGATGACCACAGGCCTTGGCATGACCGAGTCTGGCCCGTTTGGTATTTTTGTCACCAATCCCAATGTCCGAGCTGGCGATTTGGGCGTCCCGACACCCGGCCTTGAATTGAAACTGGTCGACATGGGTGGCAAAACAGAGGTGCGCTACCGAGGACCTAACGTCACTCCTGGCTACTGGCGCAATGAAGAAGAAACTCGAGGGGCATTTGACGACGAAGGCTTCTTTTGTACAGGCGATGCCGTGAAATGGATTGACGAAACCGATGTGCATTTGGGCCTGAAGTTTGATGGCCGCATTGCAGAAGATTTCAAATTGGCAACCGGCACCTTTGTGAGCGTGGGTCCCTTGCGCGGCAAGATCATTGCTGCAGGTGCGCCCTACATTCAAGACGTGGTGCTGACAGGCATCAATTTGAAAGAAGTGGGTGCGATGGTGTTTCCAACTGCGGCCGTGCGTGCACTCAGTGGCTTGAATGCAGACGCCCCCTTGGCCGATGTATTGGCCAGTGCGCCTGTGTTGGCTCAATTTCAAAAGGTCATTGACGAACTGGCAAAAACCGCCACTGGCAGTGCCAATCGCATTGCGCGGATGTGCTTGTTGTCTGAGCCACCCACCATCGACAAAGGTGAAATTACGGACAAAGGCTCTATCAACCAACGCGCCGTTTTGTCACACCGTGCTGACACCGTCGCTGCTTTACATGAAGATCGTTTGCACTTCATTTTAAAGCCCACCCTCTAATTCAGAAAGAAGCAACATGAGCCAAGCCGGATTTTTCAACGCCTTTGAAGACGTTTGGATGCACGAGGGTGTTCGCACACCGATGGTGGATTATTGTGGTGCATTGGGTCACATATCCCCAACCGACATGGGCATCAAAGCAGCACGAGAAGCCCTCCAACGCGCAGACATTCCTGCCAAGGACATTGGCTCAGTCCTAACCGGCAACATGGCCCCTGGCGACTTTGATCAGTTCTTTTTGCCACGCCACATTGGCTTGTATGCCGGCGTACCCGTTGAAGTGCCGGCCCTCATGGCGCAACGCATTTGCGGCACTGGCTTTGAATTGTTTCGACAAGCGGGTGAACACATTCAATCTGGCGCAGCTCAGGCGGCCTTGGTGGTAGGCACAGAAAGCATGACGCGCAACCCAATCGCTGCGTTTGATCACCGCACTGGCTTCAAATTGGGCGCGCCTGTCGGCTTCAAAGATTACATGTGGGAAGCCCTCAAAGATCCGGCGGCCGGCATCAACATGATTCAGACTGCCGAAAACTTGGCCAAAAAATACAGCATCTCGCGCGAAGACGTTGACGCGTTCGCCTCGGAATCATTTGCCAAAGCGGTGGCAGCCCAACAGTCCGGATTTTTGGCGGGCGAAATTGTGCCGGTTGTGACTGAAAAGTTTGAACTCGAAGGCTACAAACCCCGAGGTATCAAGTTGCAAGGCAAAGTGACCGAGGTTTCGCAAGACACGCATCCCCGAATTTCACCTGCCGATGTGTTGGCCAAACTTCGGCCCGTTTACGAGGGCGGTGTCCAAACGGGTGGTAACAGCTCTGCTTTGGTCGATGCCGCAGCTGCCTGCGTGGTGACCTCTGGCGCCTATGCCAAAGCCAATGGCAAGAAACCCCTAGCCCGTGTCGTGGCTGCGGCTGTAGCCGGCGTCCCACCCGAAATCATGGGCATTGGCCCTGCCCCCGCCATTCGCCTGTTGCTTGCACGCACTGGCTTGAAGCTTTCCGACATTGGACGCTTTGAAATCAATGAAGCGCAAGGCGCACAAACACTGGCGGTGGGTCGTGAATTGGGTCTCGACCTTCGCTTGCTCAATGTCAACGGCGGTGCCATTGCATTGGGTCACCCGCTGGCCGCAACCGGTGTTCGTCTCACCATCACATTGGCACGCGAACTGGCACGCAGTGGCAAACGTTATGGTATTTCCAGCGCATGTGTGGGTGGTGGTCAAGGCATTGCCTTGCTGATTGAAAACCCCAATATTTGAAATTTTCAGCGACTCCATTTTTTCAAAAATTTCCCAACTTCGACACATCATTTTCTAGAGGACATCATGAACATTCAAGGCATGAGCGCATTGGTTACCGGCGGCGGCTCCGGACTTGGCGAAGCAACGGCGCGTGAGTTGGCTCGGCTTGGCGCCAAAGTAGCTGTGCTCGATCTGAACATTGACAATGCGCAAAAGGTTGCAGCTGACATTGGCGGCATTGCCATTCAGTGCGACGTGACCAACGCAGCCAGCATGGAAAATGCAGTGGCTGAAGCGGCCAAAGCCCATGGCGGCGCGC
>JBIKJX010000364.1:0-2656 GCA_044360785.1 Limnohabitans sp. | reverse complement strand
TGTTTCTCTTGCGCCAGTTTTCCCACTTGGAATGCGTGGCCTTCCATGATGGCCAGTTTGGCCACAGGCAATCCAGTCATTGTCAAACCGCACCCTGCCACAGTCTTGCCCATGGCCATCACCGTGAAAGTCTTTAGAGATGTTTTAAAGGCTGCAGGCTTTGATCCCAATTTGGTCACACTGGCAGTTGACAACACAAGCGAGCCCATTGGTAAGATTCTGATCAAGCATCCCAAAACGGCCATCGTTGATTTCACAGGCAGTGTGAAGTTTGGACAATGGGTCGAACAAAACGCTCACCCTGCTGTGGCTTTCACAGAGACTGCGGGTTGCAACACAGTGGTCTTGGAGTCGGCCCTCGACTTAGACGCAGCGCTGCGCAACTTGGCCACCACCATGTGCTTGTTCAGTGCGCAAATGTGCACCAGCCCCCAAAACATTTACATCCCGCAAGCGGGCGTTCAAACGCCAACAGGCATGGTGCCGTTTGAAGAGGTTGCACGCCGTTTAGCAGATGCTGTTCAAGCACTCACATCGGATCCTAAAAAAGCCGCCATGATTTTGGCAACCATTCAATCACATCAAACTTTGGCACTGTTGCAGGACATGACCGAACAAGCTGCACAACGCGGTCAAATTTTGTTGTCGCCAAGTGCCTATGTGCATCCCGATTTTCCTGAAGCCAGAACCAGCACGCCACTCATGATGCAAGTCACCCCCCATGAGCACGACTTGTATTCACAAGAGCGATTTGGTCCTATCAGCTTTGTCATTCGATGCCAAGACGCGCATGATGCACTGACACGCGCAACATCGGATGCCAAGCAGCATGGCGGTCTGACGGCATTTTTGTATTCCACGCGCGAAGACTTTATTGAACAAGCTGAAAACGCCTATGCCAAAGCAGGCGCACAACTCACCATCAATTTGGTAGGGGCCATGCCTTTGAATTTTGCCGCGGCCTACAGCGACTATCACGTGACGGGTCTGAATCCTGCAGGCAATGCCACCTTGACCAATTTGGCATTTGTCACAGGACGATTTGGTGTTGTGCAATCTCGACGGCCCGTTAATCCATCGGTTCAAACTCGAACTGCCAACGCATGACATCATCCAGCCCACTTACATTGCGTCTGCCTGTTTTTGCAGCGCCGATGTTTTTAATTTCGGGACCTGAAATGGTCTTGGCGGCTTGCAAGGCGGGCATCGTCGGTGCATTTCCAACACCCAATGCACGACCTATTGAAAAGCTTCATGAATGGATGACAACCATCACCGAAGGTTTGGCAGAAGCCAAAGACACCCAAGCCGCTGAAAGCCTAGGACCTTGGTGTGCCAACTTGGTCACTCACTCCTCCAACACCCGCTTAACGCAAGACTTGGAACTCATTGCACACTTCAAACCACCCGTGGTGGTGACTGCTTTGGGCAGTCCCAAACCCGCCATCGAGGTGGTTCACGCCTATGGCGGCAAGGTGTATGCCGATGTGATCAATCTCACACTGGCACAAAAAGCCGTCAAAGCCGGCGCTGATGGTTTAGCGTGCGTGTGTGCGGGTGCTGGCGGGCATACAGGCTTCTTGTCACCCTTTGCTTTTGTCAGTGCCATTCGAGATTTTTTTGAGGGTGAAATTATTTTGGGCGGTGGCATTTCAGATGGCGCAGGCATTGCAGGCGCCATTGCAGCGGGCGCAGATTATGTGTACATGGGCACACGTTTCATCCCTGCGCATGAAAGCATGGCACCTGACGCCTACAAAGACATGATTCTCAATAGCACCATTGACGATTTGATCATCAGTGCAGGCGTGACCGGAACGCCCGCCAGTTGGTTAAAACCCAGCTTAAAACTCAACGGCCTAGACCCAGACAACATGCCTGATGCACCCACGCGTCATTACGACAGCAGCTCAGAATTTTCTGGCAAAAAATGGCTGGATGTGTGGGCTGCTGGTCAAGGACTTGGCACGATTCGAACCCGTCAATCTGTCGGTCAAATTGTCGATCAACTGGCCGATGAATTTGATGCAGCAATGCGTCGCCTCAACCACCTTCCCTTTGCAACAAGGACTCCATCATGACTCAACCCGTCTACATCTTAGGTGGCTATCAAACTGACTTTGCCAAAACTTGGGCGCGCAATGGACAAGATATTTCAGACATGGTCAAAGAGACCACAGAAGGCACACTTGAAAATTGCCAACTCGATGCCTCGGCCATTCAAAGTATTCACGTCGGCAATGCGTTTGCAGAACTGCAGCGACAACAAGCACATCTAGGTTCGATGGTGGCGCAAATGACGCCGGCCTTGTGGGGTATCCCTGCCATGCGCCATGAAGGCGCATGTGCTTCATCCTCTTTGGGCGTCTTGTCTGCCATGGCAGAAATCGAAGCAGGCCGTTACGACTGCGTTTTGGTGATGGGGGTTGAGGAATTCAAGAACACCTCTGGCAATGTGGCTTCCGTCAATCAAAATGCAGCAGCCTGGCAAGGCCATGAAGACATCGATTGCACCTTCATGTGGCCAGCAGCTTTTGGTTTGATGGCGCAAGAGTATGAGAAGCGCTATGGCCTTGACCGCAAATACCTCAATCGCATTGCCGAAATCAATTACGGCAACGCCAAACGCAACCCCTTGGCACAAACACGGAAATGG
>JBIKJX010000363.1:0-2667 GCA_044360785.1 Limnohabitans sp. | reverse complement strand
ATAAATCTTTAAGGCATATTGAAACAGTGGTGCCCAGTGGCGCAGAACTTCAGGCCGACCCACAAATGGCCATCGAGTGTTTAACAACAGCCTGCAAGAACGCCTCAATTAGCGGCGTAAAGACCCTCATTTTGGGTGGTGCTGGACTTGCGGGTTATGCGGCACAAATTCAGGCCATGGTGGATTTGCCCATCATTGACAGCGCCACAGCGGGGCTTGAAGTGCTCCTCCAACAAAGAGCGCCCCAACCCACCGCACGAATGAATGGTACCTATGCGTCTTGGACAAACATGTCTAACGCTGTACAAGCTTTGAACAAGCTTTGAAAAATTTCTATCTGCGTATTGGTCAATCAAAGATTTCGTTCAGCCAAGATTTTTTACGGCTTGGGTAATAGGGCTGCGGGTGACGGTAATTGGATTGATCGAAGTCGCCTCTAGGGCGATTTTGGGAACTCTGTACAGGCGCAGCGGGCGATGCCGTCACAGCTTTGTCGAGTAGCTTGTCTAGCTCGCCTCGATCAAGCCAAACACCGCGGCAGGCGGGGCAGTAGTCAATTTCGACGCCTTGGCGGTCAGCCATGACCAAAGTGGTATCGACGCAGTTAGGACATTTCATGTTGTGAGCCTTTGGTTTAAAAGTGTTAACTTAAGGCCAATCAACTTTCGAAAAAAGCAGACAATTACTTATTTAAATTCATAAAAATACTGATAATTAATCTCGCTTTTTACCCTCGCCACCCTTTGCCTCGTCTTTATCACCACTGCGGTGACACTCAACGCAATTTTCAAAGGTGCGAATACCTTCTTCCAAATGTTCTCTTCTAATTTTGGCAGGGGTATGTTCGTGACATCCATAGCATGTGTACTTCTTGTAATCGTTGGCCACGTGACATGTGACGCACGAAACTGAATGATCACCGTCAAGCACAAAGAATTTGTTGTGCGCAAAGGTGGCTGGCTTCCACTTTTTTGGCGTGTGGCACTGTGAACATTCACTTTTGATTTGTTGATGAAGATTGTCTGTTGGTGGCTTGTGACAATTTTGACAATACATCCTTGTTTCAGACTTCAACAATGAATGGTCAAATTTTCTAGTGACTTGATAGCGTTTAACGCCTTGGTGATCGCTGTGACAAGACACACAATCTTGACGACTTAACTCTTTATGGAATGTGGCTGAAGTTGATGGTTTAGCAATTGGCAAACCCTTGCTGGTTAACCGCCCAATAGAGGAAGTTTGATGGCAAGTGACACATTTATCTGAGCCAACACCCCGAAAGGCTGTATGGCACGCAAAACAATCGCCACTGAGGGATTGATGCTCCGCGATTAAGGGGCCGGGTGCCACCATCAAAGGCGCATAAGCAAAAGTCAGAATGGCAATGACACACAAGGTAAGTATCAAAATTATTTTAAGAGTACGGTTCATACCCACTCCCAAAACAAGAAGATGCTAAAAATATGGCCGATGGCCAATACAGCAAAGACCATGAAAATAGGGATGTGCACTTTTCGCCATTGCCTCATGGCATTCAGCGCGACTGAATCCCAAAAAATTGATCTCTCTATTTCTTCAGCAGACAAACCCTCAGTTTTGAATTGCTCACGCCTAGCGCTAACGTGTTGATTCGAGCGCTTTAAGAGCATTTTTCCAACCAGTCCACTCACCACATTGATTGACATGGCAATGGTCGCCAGCCAAGGCAAGATGGCATTGAAATGAATGCCTGAATGAATCAAAATCATGACTGAGCCAAGCCATGTTCCGAATTCATGAAATTTCAAAAGTGTTTGAGGATTGCCAGCACTCGCCCACTTGCGTTTTCGTGCGGAGTAATAAAGCGACACGAAAATCATTAACGTGCCAACAATGCCTAAATAGCGCCCAACCCATACCAATTTAAACTGATGCAAAACAAAATCGCCAGCAAGGGTGGCCAAAGCCAATAGGCCCAACAACAAGGTAAAAGGCAAGACATATCTTTGCCAAAGGGAGCGATTGATCATGCTTTTTTCGGCGACAGAAATAGGATCTGTCGCTGCCCAAATGCAATGCTCAATACCAGCCCAAGATGGCGCAGCAAGGCTTCCCTAATCGATACGCGCAATTGAATGACTGTCATTCACATTGAGCATATTGGAAGAGAATTAAATCAAGTTGATGTGCATCAAGAAGATGCAGTTTGTAGGATTGAATGAATCTAAGACAAAAGCGGTGTATCCCCACGCCCACCTAGATTTAAGTTTTGTCAGGTTTGACGACCCTTTTAATCGTATTGATAAAGTGATCGTTGACAGCTTTCTTGATTTTCTTGACGTCACGTTGCGCCAGAGCTTGCGCAATCTCCTCATGATCGTCCAAAGCACCCCGCCAATTGTCGGGGGTGCTGTTGCCGCTATAGCGTAAGCTGCGCATGCGCTTGCTCAGAGTTTGGTGCACCATGACCAGAGATTCGTTATCGGCCATTTCGACCATAGCATCATGAATTTTTTGATTCAACTCAAAATACTCAGGTCGCTTGCCTTTGACAAACAAAGCCTTCATTTTCTCGTGCATGGTCAGCACATGGTCAATGCGCTTTTGATCCGCCTTACAAGCCTTTTGGGCCGCAAAACTCTCTAGCATGCCCATCACTTCCAACATATCGGCGGCATCTTTGGGGCT
>JBIKJX010000362.1:0-2672 GCA_044360785.1 Limnohabitans sp. | reverse complement strand
CGGACGTTATTCAGTTCACCTTGCAAAAGCGTGCGTAACGTGGCCAATACTTACGCAACACCCAAGCCAATGCAACTCAAGCGCATGGGTCAGCGCGTCTGGATGGTGGTCGTGTTGATTGCCAGTATGTCAGCCGGCGTTTTTGCCCATGCCAGTGAACAAATCTTGCCGGGCTCGCGGCCCAGCGAGGCGCAGCGTTTAAAAATTTGGGGCTTCGAAATTTATGACGCGCGCTTGTGGACGCGCCCTGAATTTTCAGTGCAGCAATACAGCACGCAAAGCTTTGGACTTGAACTCACGTATTTGCGCAAATTTGAAGGCAAAGACATTGCCAAGCGATCTATTGAAGAAATGAAGCGAGTTGGCAAGTTCAATGCTGAGCAAGAAGCCCTGTGGTTGAAAGCCATGACTGATATTTTTCCAACGGTTGGCAAAGGTGACAAGCTTTTGGGCGTTTACAAGCCAAATGAAGGCGCTGAATTTTGGATCCATCAAAAACGGTTGGGGTTGATCCCCGATCCGCAATTCGCAAAACTTTTTTTTGGTATCTGGCTTCATGAGGCCACTTCTGCACCTGAAATTAGGCAAGCTTGGATGAACAAGCCATGAGCGCCTTGGGCATATTGCATCGGCACGCTGCGGCCTATGGCTTGCTTGCAATGCCTTTGGCCTTTGTGGCCTTGCCGATGTACGTCAATGTGCCGCACCTTTACGCCACGCAATATGCGGTCCCTTTGAGTTTGTTGGGCATCGTTTTGTTGCTCACGCGTTTGATCGATGCCCTGACCGATCCTTTCATTGGCCGTTTCAGTGATTGGCTGTATGCAAAATCTATGCATGCCGTTGTCGTGGCCGCTTTGATTTTTTCGACCACCCTGGCGATCGCCTTTGCGGCCCTGTTCAACCCCCCTGCTTGGGGAAGTTCCAGTGCCTATGCTCTGTGGGTGGCTGTTTGTGTCACGGCATGCCACTTGTGCTACAGCGTTCTGTGCATTGTTCATCAAGCTTGGGTCACGCGCTTGGGCGGTACAGCAGCGCAGCAAAGTCGTGTCTTGGCATGGCGTGAAGGTGCCGGTCTTTGGGGCGTGGTGTTGGCGGCCATGCTGCCGTTGTGGTTGGGCTGGACGCTCAATGCGCTGGTGTTGGGCGTGCTGCTTCTGTTGGGCGTCATCAGTTGGCGATTTGCTTGGATGCATCATTCAACAGCGACGACAGCAGGAGGCTCAAAAGCTTCGGAGACAACGACCGATTCTCAAGGGCATCAAGTCTTTGGTTTGTTCGAGCCTTTTCAGAAAAAACAATTTTCAAAGTTGTTGCTAATTTTTGTGGTGAACGGCATTGCCAGTGCGGTGCCTGCCAGTTTGGTTTTGTTTTTTGTCGAAGATCAAATTCGAGTCAGTGCATCTCATGTACCGTTGTTTCTTGGCGCATATTTTTTGTCAGGCGCTTTGTCACTCCCTTTGTGGTTGATGGCCATCAAGCGTTTTGACTTGCCGCGCGCGTGGTTGTTTGGCATGGTTTTGGCCGTACTCAGTTTCATGGGCGTGAGCCAATTAGGCGCCGGTGATGAGTGGGCTTACTTTGCCATTTGTGTTGCATCAGGCACGGCGCTGGGCGCTGACTTGGTGGTGCCAGGCGCCATCTTGAATGGTCTGATTGATCGATGGGGTCAACGCGGCCGGGCCGAAGGTGTGTATTTGGGTTGGTGGAATTTGGCCAGCAAATTTAACTTGGCTTTGGCCGCTGGTTTGAGTTTGCCTTTGCTGTCTTGGTGGGGTTATTCACCGGGTACCCAAGATGCCGATGGATTGCAGGCGCTCAGTGCCGCTTATGGCCTCTTTCCATGCGCTTTGAAATTGCTTGCCGCTTTGCTTTTATTTTTGTTTTGGCGCACTTCAGCGAAAGCTGACGCTTCCAATTTTTCCAACGCTTCCAATCGGAGTCTTTCATGAACCGTCGACAGTCACTTCAAAAAATGGCACAGGGCTTAACGACGCCGTGGCTACTCAAATCAGGCCTGATCGGCGGTGTTGCGTTGGGCGTGACGGGCTGCGCGGGGCCGCAAGTGGCCGATTACAGCCAACAAAAGCCAGTGCTTGATTTACGCACTTATTTCAACGGTGAGGTCGATGCGTGGGGCATTTTTACCGATAGAAGTGGGGCGGTGGTCAAGCGATTCAAAGTCCAAATGAATTGCCAATGGCAAGGCGATGAAGGCGTTTTAGATGAAGACTTTGTGTATTCAGATGGCACAAAACAAAAACGCATTTGGCGCTTAAAAGCCCTGCCCAATGGCCGATACGAAGGTCGTGCAGACGATGTGGTGGGTGTGGCGCAAGGCGAAGTCAAAGGCAACGCTTTTCGTTGGCAGTACACCTTGGCCTTGCCAGTAGACGGTCGAGTTTGGAATGTTGAATTTGACGATTGGATGTTCTTGATGGACGAAGAAGTCATGATCAACAAAGCAGTGATGAGTAAATTTGGTGTCCGTTTGGGTGAGGTCACTTTGTCATTCAAGCGACGTAAGCCGATGCCCCTTAAAGGCCAGTCATGAGCGCGCCAGCCAGTCCCGCCAACGAGTTGGTGGTCAGAAATACGCTCGATGGTGCGCCCAGCACAGCAGTCAACAAACCCCGTCGTTTTGGCCAGCCCTTCAATTTACCGCTGCAAGA
>JBIKJX010000361.1:0-2680 GCA_044360785.1 Limnohabitans sp. | reverse complement strand
GGGGGGTACTTTTGCAAAAAAGTCACAAGTCAAAAGATATTTGTCTAATTTATAAACCCCTGAACATCGAATAAAGTGAGGTTGATCTGGGAAAAATGCCTGATTGCGCATCCCACACCCGTTTATTTTTTACTTTTGAAGAGGCTCCTATGACCCAACGCACCAGCATCCACGGCTTGCACGTGGCCACACCTTTGTACCGATTCATTGAAGACCAAGTCTTGCCCGCCGTTGGCGTCAAGAGCAAGACTTTTTGGGCCGGCTTCGATGGCATCGTCAAAGATCTCGCGCCACAAAACATCGCCTTGTTGGCGGAGCGCGATCGCATTCAATTGGAAATGGACAAATGGCACACCGCCCATCCTGGTCCGCTGTTAGACGCCAAAGCCATGACGGCTTATCGCAAACATTTGACATCGATTGGTTATTTGGTGCCCGAACCTAAGAACCCCAAGGCCACCACACAGAATGTCGACGCAGAACTGGCCGTGTTGGCGGGTCCACAACTGGTGGTGCCTATTTTGAATGCGCGCTATGCGCTGAATGCCGCCAACGCACGTTGGGGTTCTTTGTACGACGCTTTGTATGGCACTGACGCGCTGAGCGAAGACAATGGTTGCGAAAAAGGCACCGGTTACAACCCCAAGCGCGGCGCCAAAGTGATTGAGTATTGCCGCTATGTTCTCGACCGTTGCGCGCCCCTGAAAAAGGGTTCACACATCGACAGCACAGGCTACAGCGTCAAGGGTGGCAAGTTGGTGGTGAGTCTCAAATCTGGCACCACCACTTTGGCCGATGCCAAACAATTTGTCGGTTTCCAAGGCGATACCAAGGCACCCACTTCATTGCTCTTCAAACACAACGGTTTGCACCTTGATTTGCAAATCAACAAGGCCCATGCCATTGGCAAAACAGATCCAGCAGGCGTGTCCGACTTGGTCGCGGAATCAGCGCTGTCTACCATTCTCGATTTGGAAGACTCCGTGGCTGCAGTCGATGCAGAAGACAAAGTCTTGGCCTACAGCAACTGGCTGGGCATTTTGCAAGGCACATTGTCAGAAGAAGTCCAAAAAGGCGGCAAGACATTCAAGCGCACCTTGAACGGCGACCGCGTGTACACCAAGCCCAGCGGCAAAGGCCACGAGGTATTGCATGGCCGCTCTTTGTTGTTCGTTCGCAATGTGGGTCACCTCATGACCAACCCGGCCATTTTGTACAACGCTGCCGATGGCACTCAAAAAGAAATTCCTGAAGGCATCTTGGACGCCATGATTACGACCACCTGCGCCATGGTGGATCTGCAGAAAAAGAAAGGTGCTGATTTCCGCAACAGCCGCACGGGCAGCGTTTACATCGTGAAACCCAAAATGCACGGCCCTAAAGAAGTGGGTTTTGCAGACACCTTGTTTGGTCGCGTCGAAAAAGTTTTGGGTCTGAAGCCTTCCACCGTCAAGTTGGGCATCATGGACGAAGAACGTCGCACCAGCGCCAATTTGGCAGCGTGCATTGCGGCTGCCAAATCACGTGTTGCCTTCATCAACACAGGCTTCTTGGACCGCACTGGCGACGAAATGCACACTTGCATGTTGGCTGGACCTGTCATGCGTAAAGGCGACATCAAAGGCAGCACTTGGCTCGGTGCTTACGAAAAGGCCAATGTGGCCGTGGGCTTGCAAGCAGGCTTGCGCGGCCGCGCACAAATTGGCAAGGGCATGTGGGCCATGCCTGATTTGATGGCCGACATGTTGAGACAAAAAATTGGTCACCCCAATGCTGGCGCCAACACCGCTTGGGTACCCAGCCCCACAGCGGCCACATTGCACGCCATGCACTACCACCAAGTGAACGTGCCTGCGTTGCAAAAACAGATGGAAAAAACCATCGCCAAGCACAGTGGCAAAGAGCTGCGCGAAGAAATATTGAACAAGTTGCTGCAGTTCCCTGTCGTCACACCAGCTCAGGCTGCCGAGTGGACCGCGCAAGACAAGCAAAACGAACTCGACAACAACGCGCAAGGCATCCTGGGTTATGTGGTGCGTTGGGTAGATCAAGGCGTGGGTTGTTCGAAAGTGCCCGACATTCATGGTGTCGGTCTGATGGAAGACCGTGCCACTTTGCGCATCAGCAGTCAGCACATTGCCAACTGGCTGGCGCATGGCGTGGTGACGGAAGCCCAAGTAAAAGCCACCCTGGAGCGCATGGCGGCTGTGGTGGACCAACAAAATGCGGGCGATCCTTTGTACCAAAAGATGGCGGGCAACTTCAAAACTTCGAAAGCCTATCAAGCCGCTTGCGATTTGGTGTTCAAAGGCAAAGAGCAACCCAGCGGTTATACCGAGCCTTTGCTGCATGCCTGGCGTTTGAAGGTCAAGGCCGCGGCATAAAAGCATGTGTCAACTCTTGGGCATGAACTGCAACACGCCCACCGACGCCACTTTCAGTTTCAGTGGCTTCTCTCAAAGGGGCGGTGTCACTGACCATCATTCAGATGGTTGGGGCATTGCCTTTTTTGAGGGGGTGGGTGTCAGGCATTTTGTCGATCACCAAGAGGCCAGCAAATCACCGGTGGCCGAACTGATCAGGCGCTACCCGATCAAAAGTCAAAATGTCATTGCACACATTCGCAAAGCCACACAAGGCGCGGTCGCGCTAGAAAACTGCCACCCCTTTGTGCGCGAAT
>JBIKJX010000360.1:0-2686 GCA_044360785.1 Limnohabitans sp. | reverse complement strand
AAGATCGGATGTTTGTCGAGGTGGAAGGTCATGCTCGCGTGTATGCCATCGCTGACGAAGACCTAGACCGAGAAAATGACGAAAAAACTTCAGCTGTGCATTTTGTGCGTTTTGAATTCAACCCAGCCATGTGTGCCGCCATCAAGGCAGGGGCCAGTGTCAAGATAGGTTGTGACCATACCAACTATCCCTCTCACATGGAAATTCCAGCAGACACGCTAGCCAGTTTGGCGGGCGATATCCATTAAGATTTTTTCATTGATCGGTTCAGCAAGATTACGGGTAACAAACCTGCTAACACCAAGGCCAAGCTGGGCAGCGCGGCCTCACCTAAGCGTTCATCTCTGGCCAATTGGTAAGCCACGACGGCCAGTGTGTCTGTGTTGAAGGGTCTGAGCACCAGGGTCACTGGAAGCTCTTTCATGACATCGACAAAGACAAGCAGTGCTGCTGCAAGCACTGATCTCTTGAGCAGTGGTGCATGAATCTGTTGAAGAAGCCCAAGACCAGACACACCCAACATTCGAGATGAGTCGTCTAGGCTGACCGGAATGCGCGCATAGCCGCTTTGAACCGATTGAAGCGCAACGGCACAAAACCTCACCAGGTAAGCCCAAATCAAACCAAGACTTGTGGCTGTTAGCCAAAAACCAATTTTTGAATCTGGCCATTGTTGTTGAAGCCATGTCACTGGCAAGAGCAAGCCAACCACAACGACGGCTCCTGGAACGGCATAACCCAGCCCCACCAAGTTGGTGGTGACCCGGCTGAACCAATGATTTTGTTGTCTCAGGCTGAAGGAAAGCAGCAAGGCGACACCAACCGCCAGCAAAGCAGTGACAGCGCCTAGTTGCAAACTGTTCAATGACCAATCGATGAATCGATCCCAAGGGATACTGACTTCAGAGCTCAACAGGGGTTTCAACATGAAGCCAATTGGCAAAATAAAACCAAACAAGATAGGCAGACTGCAAGCGATGCAGACCATCCATGCTTGTCGCCGCGAAAGTTGAATTTGTTGTGCTTCTCTTGAAGCAGTGCCGCTTAATTTGACGTTTGAAAAACGCATGCGAGACTGAGCAGATTTTTCAATTTGAAGCAACACCATCACGACCAACAATAAGAGGCTGGCCAATTGCGCAGCAGCTATGCGGTTGTCCAACACCAACCAAGACTTGTAAATACCCGCCGTAAAAGTTTGAATGCCAAAATAACTGGACACGCCAAAATCTGCCAAAGTTTCCATTAAGGCCAGTGCAACACCTGCAGCGATGGCTGGCCTTGCCAATGGCAATGCCACTCTAAGAATTCGACGACTTAAGGGCGCCCCCAGTAGTCTGGCCGCCTCCATTAAATGGGATGCGCGCTCGCTGAGCGCTGTCCGCGCCAACAAATAGACATAGGGATAGAGCGCTAAAGTGAAGACCCAGATGGCGCCGCCCAAGCTTCTAATTTCTGGGAAAACTCGGCCTTCAATTTCCCAAGTTGTTCGAATGAAATTTTGAAATGGCCCGCTAAATTGAAAGAAATCGGTGTATGCATAAGCGACGACATAGGCAGGGATTGCCATTGGCAATAACAATGCCCATTCAAAAAAACTCTGCCCCGGAAACTTGAACAAAGTGACTGCAGCAGCAGTCATGGTTCCCACCAAACTAACACCGACGGCAACACCAATGCATAACCATAAACTGGTGCTCATGTAGTTGGGCAGTACTGTCTGAAGCATTTCCAGCAAAACCTGAGCAGAGCTTGAATTCCATTCCAGCCATGAAGCCATCAACGCCACGACGGGCAAGCTGATAACCATTGCTAAAAAGCCTATGAAGACTGAACGAATTCGCAAAAAATGCATGACGATGAGCTGATTTAACCGGCTGGTGACCTGTCAATATTAGAAATTTTCACATTGCATTGTAAGGATCAACTTGAACAAGCCGCCACTTTGCGGGCTATCTGTCCTTACAATCCGAACTTATGTTCCTCAAAGTGTCTCAAGTTGATGTCCGTTACGCTGGTCAATCTAGGTCGGCCGTGCAGGGCGTTTCACTCCAACTCGAAGCCGGACAAATTGGCGTTCTGATTGGTCCTTCGGGCTGTGGCAAAACCAGTTTGCTGAGAGCCATTGCAGGCCTAGAAGACTTGAATGCAGGTCAGGTCGAACTTTCAAATCGCGTGGTGAGTCGACAAGGTTTTACAGAAGCCCCAGAAAAACGTCGAATGGGCATGGTCTTTCAAGATTACGCCTTGTTCCCCCACCTGACGGTGTCAGAGAACATCGCATTTGGTCTCCAAAACCTTCAAAAATCAAATCAAAGCGCGCGCATTCAGGAAGTCTTGGATTTGGTGGGCTTGACTGAAGTCAAATCTCGGTACCCTCATGAATTGTCTGGAGGCCAGCAGCAGCGCGTTGCACTGGCACGTGCGCTGGCACCCAAACCCGAATTGTTGTTATTGGACGAACCTTTCTCCAACTTGGATGTTGATTTGCGAGAACGCCTTGCCATTGAGATTAGAAGCATTTTGAAGGCCGCCAATGCCACTGCGCTTTTTGTGACGCACGACCAAATGGAAGCCTTTGCCATTGGTGATGTGATTGGGGTGATGCAAGAGGGGCATTTGGCGCAGTGGGCCGACGCCTACCATCTTTATCACCGTCCAGCGTCACGTTTTGTGGCTGAGTTCA
>JBIKJX010000359.1:0-2689 GCA_044360785.1 Limnohabitans sp. | reverse complement strand
ATCCAGGAGGCTTTGATGAGGAGTTGTGGCTTTGGGCTCAGGGCGTGATGGCAACAGGTGCCGTGCGATCTGGCAAGAGTCATTCTGCGCCTAAAAAACTCAGCGCCTCAGGGTCTTTTCCAATCTTTCAAGCGCGACAATTCGTTCGCTCGCAGATTGCAATGAGTTTGGCTTCGGTTGATCCTCCTGCAGGAAGTCATGCGGGAGTGATTGCAGCTTTGGTGATGGGTGATCAAGGTGCCATACAGCACGCTGACTGGGGCCTGTTCAGGGCCACAGGCGTTGCGCATTTGATGAGCATTTCTGGCTTGCACATCACTTTATGGGCTTGGTTATTTACCAAAGTGATTGGCCATCTATGGCGATGGACCGCCTTGACTGGAAGTGCCTTGTGTTTGCGTTGGCCAGCTCCAGTTGTCTCGACGTGGGGAGGCGTCAGCCTGGCAACGCTTTACGCCCTGTTTGCGGGATGGGGTTTGCCGGCGCAAAGAACGGTCCTTATGTTGTGGGTCATTGTCTTCGTGCAAAGTTTAGGTTTGCGATGGCCGCGAATTTGGGTATGGGCGCTGGCGTTCTGGGTCCTGGTTGTTTGGGACCCTTGGGCGCTCTTACAGGCAGGTTTTTGGCTGAGTTTTATCGCAGTGGGTGCGCTCATGCTTGGCACGCCTTTACATTTGTCGTTGCGCACCAATATGAGGACAAGCGACCCCGAATTGGTGCAAGAAAATGGCGCTATGCCTTTGCGCCTCAATATGGGTACCTCGATCTGGCGCGGATTTTTGGCGTTGGCCAAAGAGCAGTGGGTGGTCATGCTGGCCTTAACGCCTTTGTCCATCTTGTTTTTTGGCCAAGTTTCAGGGATTGGCATTTTGGCCAACTTCATTGCGATTCCTTGGGTTACATGGGTGGTGACCCCTGTCGCCATGTTGGGCATGCTTTATTCGCCCTTTTGGGAACTGGCTTTGATACTCCTGCAACCGCTCATGGGTTTGTTGGAAATGATGGCCAAATTGCCGGGTAGCGTTTGGAAAATGCCGGTGCCGCCCGCGGCCATCGCCATCGTTGCTGTGTGGGGTGGCCTCCTGCTGTTGCAGACTTGGCCATGGGCCATACGCTGCTGGGGCATTTTGTTTTTACTGCCCGCTTTTTTGTGGCAAGAACCCAGACCTTCGCACGGGCATTTTGACTTGTGGTTTACAGACGTTGGACAAGGCAACGCCGTCGTTTTGCGAACGGCGAACCACGCTTTGTTGTACGACGCAGGGCCGGCGTATTCAGAAAATTCTGATGCAGGTCAAAAAGTTTTGGTACCTCTCATGTCTCGAATGGGGGTTCAACTCGATCGCCTTGTTTTGAGCCATCGCGACCTAGACCACACGGGGGGCGCGAAAGCCGTGATGGCGGCTCATCCCAATGCAGAGGTTTGGTCTTCATTGGAGGCGGGGCATCCCCTTTCAAAAATCCGTCCTGTTCATGCGTGTTTGGCTGGACAAAAGTGGCAATGGGATGGCGTTCAATTTGAATTTTTGCATCCTACGCCAACAGACTACCAGGCTAAATCGTCTTCGAATGCCATCAGCTGTGTCTTAAGAATTGACGCGCATCAAGAGGGCGCTCAATCAAAAGGACCTCAGCAGATTGAGTTCAAAATGGCCAGTGCACTGTTGGTGGGCGACATTGAAGCACCCCAAGAAATTTCTTTGCTGCAACGATCAGTGCTTGAACCTGTTGGCGTACTTTTGGTGCCGCACCATGGCAGTCAAACTTCATCGACCGAGTCTTTCATTGGCACACTGATGCCGCTGTGGGCTGTGGTTCAAGCTACCTATCGCAATCGATACGGTCATCCCGCACCGAAAGTGGTCGAACGTTACGAATCGATGGGTGTTAAGTTGGTAGCCTCGCCCACTTGTGGCGCGGCCTATTGGCAAAGCGCTCAGCCGGAAAAGCTTCAGTGTGAGAGGGCATTGCGTAAAAGGTACTGGCATTACCAAAGCCATTGAGGCCACCAAAGTCTTCCCGAGGGATTTGGCGGGTATGCATCTTGCTCTTTAAACCATCAGGAGTGAAGTCAGATGCAGCGATTCGATGAGATGTACAGCCAGGCAACGGCCACCACGGCGGGTAGCCCAGTTCGAGCCCATTACAAAGCTTATGCCGATTGGCTGGCAGGGCAAAGCGAGCAAGTCATGCTCGCGCGCCGCGAAGAAGCCGAGATGATCTTCAGGCGAGTGGGTATCACTTTCGCGGTTTACGGCGACAAGGATGAGTCAGGTTCAGGCACCGAGCGACTCATTCCTTTTGACTTGATTCCCAGAATTATTCCGGCCAACGAATGGCAAAGCATGGAACGAGGCTTGGTGCAACGCGTCACGGCCCTTAATCGTTTCATTCATGATGTTTACCATGATCAAGAAATCATCAAAGCGGGTCTAATTCCTGAAGAACAAATTTTGCGGAATGCCCAATTCCGCCCCGAGATGATGGGTGTAGATGTGCCGCATCAAATTTACTCTCACATCAGCGGCATTGACATCGTTCGTGCACCCAATGCACAAGGCGAGGGAGAGTATTACGTTTTAGAAGACAACTTGCGCGTCCCCAGCGGCGTCAGTTACATGCTGGAAGACCGCAAGATGATGATGCGTCTCTTCCCCGACTTATTCAATCGCCATCGCGTTGCACCCGT
>JBIKJX010000358.1:0-2699 GCA_044360785.1 Limnohabitans sp. | reverse complement strand
ACGTTCAACTTGAAAGTTAACCTCACTCAGAATTTTTGGAGAGCATCATGAACGCACCGATTCACAAAGAACTTCCCGCACATTTGCTCAATGCCGAGACAGCACTTCGCGACGTCACGCAAACGTGGGACTCACAAATTCTCAAAGAGCTGACACAGTACATTGAGGTGCCCGCCAAATCTCCTTCATTTGACGCCAACTGGGAAGCCAACGGTTATTTGGACACCGTTCTCAGACAAACGGCACAATGGATTGAAGCCCAAAAAGTGGCTGGGCTGACACTTGAAATTGTTCGCTTGCCTGGCCGTACACCCGTGCTGTTTTTTGAAGTAGAGGCAACCCGCGCGCAATCTGAAAGCTCAGGACAAACCGTTTTGATGTACGGTCACCTCGACAAGCAACCCGAGTTCAGCGGCTGGCGCAACGATTTAGGTCCTTGGACACCCAAATATGAAAATGGCAAACTGTATGGCCGTGGCAGTGCCGATGATGGCTATGCCGCTTATGCCAGTGTTGCCGCCATTCAAGCCCTCAAAAATCAAAACACCCCCCACCCTCGCATTGTGGGTTTGATTGAAACTTGCGAAGAGTCAGGCTCTTACGATTTATTGCCCTACGTCGATGCCTTGCGCACACGATTGGGCGATGTTGGTTTGGTCATTTGCCTTGACAGTGGTGCTGGCAACTACGATCAACTCTGGCTCACCACCAGCTTGCGCGGCATGGCCAGCGGCACTTTGAAAGTCGAAGTGTTGACCGAGGGAATTCACTCGGGCGACGCTTCTGGTTTGGTGCCCTCCAGCTTTCGCATCATGCGCCAAGTACTGGACCGTTTGGAAGACAGCAAGTCTGGCCGGTTGCTGCCCGCCAGTTTTCATTGCGAGGTGCCCGCCGATCGCTTGGCCCAAGCCAAAGCCACCGCCAGCATCTTGGGCGAAGAGGTGTACAAGCGTTTTCCATGGGCGCATTACGACTGCGGCGGCTCGACCACATTCGCACTGCCCACCACCACCGACCCATTGCAAGCCCTGCTCAATCGTACATGGACGCCCACTTTGAGCGTGACGGGCGCCGAAGGCTTTCCTTCTTTGGCAAACGCGGGCAATGTGCTGCGGCCCTACACCGCATTTAAATTGAGTTTGCGCTTACCACCCTTGGTAGAAGCCGACAAAGCTGTGGCCGAAATGAAAAAGTTGCTTGAAGACAATGCCCCCTATCAAGCGCGTGTCACATTTGAATCCAACGGCGGCGCGACAGGTTGGAACGCACCCAGCAGCACGCCTTGGTTTGAACAGGCATTAGAAAGCGCCAGCCAAGCGCACTTTGGCGCGTCCGTGGGCTTCATTGGACAGGGTGGCACCATCCCGTTGATGAACATGTTGAGCCAAGGCTTTCCAAAAGCCCAGATGATGGTTTGCGGCGTGTTAGGTCCCAAGAGCAATGCGCATGGGCCCAATGAGTTTTTACATGTGCCTTATGCCAAAAAACTCACTGCCTCGGTGGCCGAAGTGATGGCCTCAATGCCCTGATCTTTTTCGGCGCAAATTTTAAGCAGCAGTTTGGTTCTTCCGAATCCAAACCAACCATAAAAGCGCGAAAGCGGTCAGCCCCACGGGCACCAAAGAGCCGTAGTTGAGCCAGTCCCAACCACTGGTTGTAATCAACGCACCCGATGCAAAAGAGGTGACGGCCATGGTGGCAAAAACGCAAAAGTTAATGGCGGCTTGCGCGCGGTCTTTTTCCTCGGGTCGCCACGCGGTCATCGACAAGGTGGTGCTGCCTGTGAACAAGAAGTTCCAGCCCACGCCCAATAAAAACAATGCGATCAAAAATTGACTTAAATCAGTCCCCGACAAAGCCACGGCAATGCACACAAAGTTCAAGAGAACGCCAACGCCCATGATTTGCAAGGTGCCAAATTTTTTAATGAGGTGGCCCGTAAAAAAACCGGGTGCAAACATGCCAATCACGTGCCACTCCAACACCAGTGCTGCATCACTGAATGGGTAGCCACATACCTGCATGGCCAAAGGCGTCGCGGCCATAAGCAAGTTCATCACACCAAAACTGAGTGCCGCTGCGGCCGCAGAAACAATGAAGACGGGCTGCTTCATGATTTCGGAAAGAGGGCGTCCATCTGAACTGCCTTTGGGTTTTTCAGGCACAGGTGGGAATTTCACAAAGTGCATCAGGACCATGCCCAACACCGCCACCACGGTCAACGCCACATAGGCACCCATAAATGGCGTCTCGAACCAGCTTTTACTTTTGGAGGCCAAGTTGGGGCCCACAATGGCGCCAATCAAGCCGCCCGCCATGACCCAAGACACCGCCTTTTCGCGAAACGAAACCTCTGCAAGCTCTGCAGCGGCAAAACGATAAAGCTGGCCATTGGCGCTGTAGTAGCCTGCCACCACAGTGGCCACCACCAGCAATGCAAAGTTGTGTGTATGGGCTGCATAAGCACACAGCATGGCCGACAACAAGCCCACCAACAAGCCCAATTGGAACGACACCCTGCGCCCCCATTTGGCTTGCGATTTGGCGACCAAGCCTGTTGACAATGCCCCGCCCACCACATAACCCATGACGGGCAAAGTAGCCATCCAACCTACCGGCGCAAGGCTCAAACCCACCAAACCATTGATGGCAATGAAGGTCACGTTGTTCGTAAGAAACAAGCCTTGGCACAAAGCCAG
>JBIKJX010000357.1:0-2726 GCA_044360785.1 Limnohabitans sp. | reverse complement strand
GCATTCAACGTCGTCTGTTGGCCATTTCAAGTCTCGCTGGCATGGTCTTAGGCACTGCCAGCCTGAGCGCGATGGCCCAAGCCAACTTCCCCGCACAAACGCTCAAAATTGTGGTGCCCTTCACGCCTGGCACTGGCATGGACACCATTGCACGCGTCGTTGCACCCCGCCTTTCTGAAAAATTGGGCCAACCCGTGGTGGTGCAGAACCAACCCGGCGCCAGCGGCAACATTGGTGCCGATGCTGTCGCCAAATCCAATCCCGATGGCTACACCATTTTGATGGGCGCCAACACCATGCTCATGGCTTCGCAAATGTACAAAAGCACCAGCTTTGACCCCGTCAAAGACTTTTCTGCGGTGTCCATGGCCGCTTATGGTTCATTGATGTTGGTAGCGCACCCCAAGACCGGCATCAAGTCGGTGGCAGATTTGGTCAATCAAGTCAAAGCCAAGCCTGGCTCAGTCAGCTTTGGCTCGCCCGGTGTCGGCACCCCTCACCACATGGCCATGGAGTTGTTCAAACTCGAAACCAACACCTTCATGTTGCATGTGCCTTACCGTGGTTCAGCCGGCTACACGCAAGACTTGCTGGGCGGTGAATTGAACGTGGGCTTCTTGCCTGTGCACATTGCACAAGGCTTTGTTAAAAATGGCAGGCTCAATGCATTGGCCGTGGGCAGTCCCAAGCGCCATCCCGTTGCACCTGAAGTTCCTACTTTCGATGAAATGGGCGTGAAGCGCATTGACGTCGATCTTTGGTACGCCTTCTTTGTGCCTAGCAAAACACCGAGCGCTGTGGTGACCCGTTTGAACACCGAAATGGCCACCATCTTGCGTCAAGCTGATGTGAAAGAAATTTTGGGCAAAGCTGGCTTAGATGCTGTGGCATCGACACCGCCAGAGCTGGCCGCCATTGTGGCCAAAGACTACCCACGTTGGGGCAATGTGATCAAGTCGAAACAAATTTCTGCTGAATAAATTTTTAAAACTGCATCTCATACTGCATCAAACACTGCATGACACATCAGAAAATAAACATCGCCATTGTGGGCGGTGGCGTTGGGGGTTTGGCTCTGGCTTTGCATTTGCATGCGCGCGGTGTTGTTTGCCATGTGTTTGAAGCCGTTGCGGAAGTGCGCGAACTGGGCGTCGGCATCACGCTCTTGCCGCATGCCATGCGTGAGTTGGCAGCCTTGGGCATTCAGCCCGAACTTGAAGCCGCAGGCATTGAAAACTACGAGAGTGCGTTCTTCAATCGACATGGTCAATTCATTTACAGCGAATTGCGCGGTCGCCATGCGGGCTATGCTTTGCCAGAGGTGGGCATTCACCGTGGCAAGCTGCACAAAATTTTGTTTGACACCGCCGTTAAGCGTTTGGGTGCAGACCATGTGCACACCGGCTATCGCTTCAAAAGCATTGTCCAGAATCAAGACACCGCCACCCTGACCTTCACAGACCCAGCGGGAAATACATTGCCCGCTGTAGATTGTCGCGTCGCCATTGCCGCTGATGGCGTCAACTCTGCCGTGCGCCGGACTTTTTATCCGGATGAAAAAATGGTGTTTACTGGCATCAATACTTGGCGCGGTGTGACACGCTTCAAGCCCATTTTGACCGGCAAAACCTATATGCGAATTGGCTCCATCGAGACCGGCAAGATGGTCATTTACCCCATCGTCGACAAGGTCGATGATGAAGGCCATCAACTGGTCAATTGGATGGCAGAGATTCGAATGGAAGGCGTGACGCAAAACGATTGGAACCAAACCGGCAAGGTTGAAGACGTTTTGAAATTGTTTGCCGATTGGAAATTTGATTGGCTCGATGTGACGCAACTCATTGCCAATGCAGAGTCGCTGCTTGAATATCCCATGGTGGACAAAGACCCCATTGACCAATGGACGTTTGGCCGCGTGACTTTTTTGGGCGATGCGGCACACCCCATGTACCCTCGCGGCTCCAATGGCTCGGCACAAGCCCTGATTGATGCGCGCACTTTGGCCGATGAGTTGGCCAAATTCAATGCAGACCAAGACCCCCTGCCCGCCCTGTTGTGCTACGAAAATGTACGCAGGCCCTTGGCCAACAAAGTGGTGCAAACCAATCGCACCACCCCGCCCGACTTCATCAACATCAAAGTGGATGAGCTCACTCAAGGCAAACCCTTCCGTCACATCGACGATGTGATCAGCCAGGAAGAGCTTCGCAAAATTTCAGACGATTACAAAAAGATTGCGGGCTTCTCGTTAGAAGCCCTTAAATCAAATTAAGTTATTGCGCTTCAATTTTGGCTTCGCGAATGGCCTTGGCCCATTTGGCCGTTTCGGTTTTGGAGCGCTGCGCCAATGCTTCGGGTGATGCGGGCGCTGTTTCAAATCCGAGCGCTGAGAATCTTTCCAAGATGGCTTTGTCGTTGGCTGCAGCATTGGCAGCGGCGTTCAGCTTTTGAATGATGTCGGTAGGCGTGCCTGCAGGTGCAAACATGGCAAAGTACGCAATAAGTTCGTAATCCTTCAAACCCAGCGCTTCATTGACTGTTGGCAATTCTGGTATTGCTTTTGAACGTTGCGTCGAGGTAACTGCCAAGCCTCTGATTTTTCCAGCTTTTACCTGCGGCAACATGACTGCAAAGTCAGCGGTAAACATGTTGACCTGGCCACCAATGAGGTCGGTCATGGCCGCGGGGCCACTCTTGTAGGGGACGTGCGTCATTTGAATGCC